>CAZWCL010000060.1:0-11018 GCA_964632265.1 uncultured Hyphomicrobiaceae bacterium
CGCTTTAGGCTTTCGTATTCTTCCGGCTGATCATGCCGCCGCTCGTTTTTACGCTGGCACTGATCTACGTCTTCGTCATTAACCCGGACCTTAAGTATCCGCCCCTGGTCAAGCTGATGATGGCGGGCGGTGCGGGCTTCCTCGGGTTCTATCTGCCGAACATGTTCCTGTCGAACCTCATCCAGCGTCGTCAGCAGTCGCTCAAGAACGCTTTTCCCGATGCGCTCGATATGCTGCTCATCTGCGTTCAGTCGGGTATGTCGATCGAGCTTGCCTTTTCCAAGGTTGCAAAGGAGATCGCCAGCCAGTCGGTCGAGCTTGCCGAAGAGTTCAGCCTGACGACGGCGGAACTCTCCTACCTGCAGGACCGCCGTCAGGCTTTCGAAAACCTCGGAGAGCGTACCGGTCTGCCTGGCATCAAGTCGGTTGCAACCGCGCTCGTTCAGTCGGAGCGGTACGGTACACCGGTTGGTCAGGCGCTTCGGGTCATGGCCAAGGAAAATCGCGACATGCGCATGTCGGAAGCGGAAAAGAAAGCGGCCGCATTGCCGCCGAAACTCACGGTTCCGATGATCGTCTTCTTCCTGCCGGTCTTGTTCATCGTTATCCTTGGCCCGGCTGCGATCCAGGTCATGGAGATGCAGGAGGAAAGGGGCAGTTCGCTCGACGTCGAACCAAAGTCGCGCTTTGCTGACGTTTATGATCCGCGGAAAACGAAGGTGCGCCGCTGGGTTTAACGATGACGGCCACGGCACAACCTATCAAGAGCGCGGTCCTTCGGGGTGCCGCGCTCTTTGTCTTCAAGGGCCCATTGACCGCTTCGTGCCGAGAGTTGTGTTGATCGACTGTTTGGATCAGATGCTTTTGCTGCCTGAGACCTGCAGGCCGACAACGCCGATGATGATCATCAACAGGCATACTATGCGCTGAGCGGTCACGGGTTCCTTGAAGTAGACGATGCCGATGATGGCGATAAGGGCAACGCCGACGCCGGACCAGATGGCGTAAGCCACCGAAAGGTCGATGTACTTGAGCACTATGGTCAGCCCGGCAAGGGCGGTGCCGTAACACACGAAGACGCCGACAGAGGGCCAGAAGTGCGTGAAGCCGTCGGAGAGTTTCATCATGGTCGAGCCGATAACCTCGAACAGTATGGTGACGGCAAGCATCAGCCAGGCCATGTTGGTCTCCGATCGCTACGGGGTTGAGGTAATGTCAGTGGTGTCCGATGTAGCAAAGTCGGCCGGCCATGCCACCTTCGGTCATGTCGCACGACGCCGGTGGACTGGATCTCATGGGGCTTACAACTGATGTTTCTGGTGGACGAGGCCCAGGACCCGATTGCACGGCTGATACTCGCACATGGCGCGGGAGCACCGATGGATCACCCGTGGATGGTGGCGATGACCGGTGAACTGGTTCAACGCCGCCTCTCTGTCGTCAGGTTCGAGTTCGGTTTTATGGCGGCTCAGCGTGCCGGTGGCCGACGCCGGCCGGCACCGCGCGGGGAACGCCTCATTGGAGAATACGGCGCAGTGGTCGAGAAGCTGCTCGGCGAAGCGAACGGCGACGGCTTGCCGGTGCTGATCGGTGGCAAGTCGCTTGGCGGGCGGGTTGCAAGCCTGGTGGCGCAAGAGCTTCATGCTGCCGGCCGAATAGCTGGGGTCGTATGTCTTGGATATCCCTTTCATCCGGCGAAAAAGCCCGAGCGGTTGCGCACGGCACATCTTAAAACTTTCGCGCCGCCTGCGCTGATTGTGCAGGGTGCGCGAGACCCGCTCGGCTCACGCGAGGAGGTAGCCGGCTATGCGCTTGATCCGCGCATTGCGATTGAATGGCTCGCAGACGGCGATCACGACCTCAAGCCGCGCAAGCGGTCAGGGCTGACGCTCGAAGGTCATATGGCGAGCGCTGCTATTCGGATTTCAGCGTTTGCCGCCGATGTTGCCGGCCGCGGGTGACGCTTGCCGGGTGCGTGCCCGGGAATACCGCCGCGTGCTTAGCGCTCTCAGCCCTTTGACTTGCCGCGTTCGCGGCGACGGGCACGTATGCCGCCGCGGTCCACAGCGAGATTATCGGGAGGCAGATCCGCGGTCTTCATGCCCGGCCGGCCAAGTATTTCCGGTGCTAGCGCCGACGCCGCGTGGGGCGTTTCATTTTGGCCGGTGGTTGCGCCGGGCGGCCCTGACGGATCGACTACCGTTTCCTTGATGGTGGCTCGGACCAGTTTTTCGACGGTAAGGCCCTGAACCAGGATCGAGAAGACTACGACCGCGTAGGTCATTGTCAAAATGGCCGGCTTGTATTCGTTGTTTGGCAATGACAGGGCGAGAGCAACCGAGATGCCGCCGCGCAGACCCGCCCAGGTCAGTATGCGCACCGCGCCGTCTTCGAATTCGTCCCGGAAACGCAGCAAACTGATCGGGATTGCGACGGCAATGAAGCGGGCGACCAAAACAACCGGAATAGCGAGGATCGCGATCCCGAAGTGTTCCGGGCTGAAGGTCACCACAAGGACCTCGAGGCCGATCAGCAGGAACAGCACCGAGTTGAGTATTTCATCGGTCAGTTCCCAGAACTGGAAGACATGTTCGCGGGTTTTCGCGCTCATGGCGAAACGTCTGCCGTGATTGCCAATGAACAGGCCCGCAACGACCACGGCGATCGGCCCGGATGCATGCAGGCGCAACGCAAGGGCGTAAACGCCGGTGACGAGCGCGATCGTGATCATGACTTCAATGTTGTGTTCGTCGATGGAGCGCATCAGCCAGTAGGCTATAAGGCCGGCGATCATACCAAGCGCGGCGCCACCAAGCGCTTCCTGAGCGAACAAGGTCAAAATTTCAGCAGCATCGATTTCGCCACTGCCGCCGGCGTGACCGGCGACGCCGGTCGCGATCACAACGAGGATAGAAAATACGACAACGCCGACGCCATCGTTGAGAAGCGATTCGCCCGCGATCTTGGCCTGAAGGAGCCGTGGCACGCGGACGGTCTTGAGGATGCTGAGGACAGCGACCGGGTCGGTTGGCGAGATTAGGGCGCCGAACACCAAGGCCCAGATGAATGGCAGTTCGAAGCCGAGCCCCTGAGAAATCGCCCAGATGGTGCCACCGACAAGAAAGGTGGACGTGATGACGCCGACCGTCGCCATAAGGCCGATGGACCATTTGCGCTCGGCCAACTCCGAAAGATCAACGTGCGCCGCGCCAGCAAAAAGCAGCGCGCTTAACATGCCTTCCATCAACGCTTTCTGGAAATCGATTTCGCCAATGGCGTCGGCGATCGTCTTTTGAATCCCAAGCCCGGGGTTGAGAAACTCGATCGCGACAACGATTGCGGAGGCGGCAAGCGCAAAAACCACTAGGCCGATTGTATGCGGTAGGCGCAGAAAGCGATGGTTGAGCAGACCGCCGACGGCCGACACGCCGATAAGAAGTGCGATAATTTCAAGTAATGACATGACTTTGGCAGCGTTTGTCCGGGGTGGCTGGATTAAGTATCGCAGGGTGCGCTACGGCAGATGCTCGAGCCCGTGGTGGCGCTTCACCTTGCACGATTTGCCCGCAGCGCCAAGGTGCCCCGGGCGTTAGAGGCGCTGGGGGCCGTTCAGCGAGGATTGGCCAAGCCAGTGTGCACAGGTGGTTGCTTCAATGCTTGACGGTTCAACGCCGTGCTGCGAAGCGAAACCGCTCAACACTTTACAGAGACCGATCCGAGCCGGCACAGGCCATCGCGAGCGGTCGTGGGAGGTAGTCTTGACGTCCAATCTTAACAAGGCACAACGGGACCGGCTGATCGACATCGTCAAGGCGCGATCGTTTCAGCAAGGTGGTGAAGTCCGGCTTGCATCCGGGCGCACGTCTTCGTTCTATTTCAACATGAAGCCGACAATGATGCATCCCGAAGGCGCGTTCCTGATTGGTACTCTCATCGCCGAGCGACTGCATGGTGAGGCCATCGACATGGTCGGTGGGCTGGAAATGGGGGCTGTCCCCCTCGCGACAGCCGTCGCTGCTGTAAGTGGGCAACAGGGCGCAAAACCGCTACCCGCCTTCTTTGTGCGCAAACAGTCGAAAGAGCATGGAACGCAGGCGTTGATCGAAGGCTTGGCGCCAGGGGAATCAATGGCTGGCAAATCGCTTTGCGTCGTCGAAGATGTCACGACCACGGGCACTTCGGCGCTCAAGGCGGTAGATGCACTGCGCGAAGCAGGTGCTGACGTTGCGCTTGTTCTGACGATCGTTGATCGTCGTGAGGGCGCAAGTGATGCGTTCGCGGCGGCGGGAGTCGCCTTCGATGCGATTCTGACTGTGGATGATTTCAAGTAGGCACGATGTTGTAGCGACGGCGGCATCGCCAAGGCTGCGCCGCCGCCTCGCAGGCTGCAACGTACCCACGCACATGCGAGGCCGGCCGAAGGCCAAATAGCCGTGAGCGCAAAGAAAAACGGATAGCGTTCGCGCTACTCGGCAGCTTCCTGCAGAGCTGGACCGGCAGCAAGCACATCGTCGTCCACGTGGGTCGAAAACTTTTCGAAGTTGTCCGTGAACATCTCGATGAGCGCTCGTGCCTGTGCGTCGTAAGCGGCCTTGTCATCCCAGGTTTCGCGTGGATGGAGGATGGCCGGGTCGACGCCGTCCAATCTGGTTGGCACTTCGAAGCCGAAGTTTGGATCGACGCGCATGGGCTGGTTTCGGAGTTCGCCTGAAAGCGCAGCGTTCAAAAGCGCCCGCGTGACCTTGATTGGCATGCGGCTGCCTGTGCCGTACTTGCCGCCTGTCCAGCCTGTGTTGACCAGCCAGCAGGTTACGCCATGTTTGGCGATCAAGTCGCGCAGCATGTTGCCGTAGACGCTTGGATGGCGGGGCATGAACGGGGCGCCAAAGCACGTCGAGAACGTGGCCTCCGGCTCGTTGCCCATTCCCTTTTCGGTGCCGGCAACCTTCGCGGTATAGCCCGACAGGAAATGATACATGGCCTGGCTCGCCGTCAGCTTTGCGATGGGCGGGAGGACGCCGAAAGCATCAGCGCATAGCATGACGATGTTTTTTGGGTGCCCTGCCTGGCTGGAGGGCTTGGCGTTGGGGATGAAATAGAGCGGATAGGCGGCACGGGTGTTCTCGGTTAAAGAGCCGTCATCGAAATCCGGTTCGCGGTTGTCGCTATCCAGAATGACATTTTCGAGTACAGCGCCGAAACGATTCGATGCGGCGAAGATTTCGGGCTCGGCTGCTTCGGAGAGACGGATGGTTTTAGCGTAACAGCCGCCTTCGAAATTGTAGATGCCATTGGGTGACCAGCCGTGCTCGTCATCGCCGAGTAGGGCGCGCTTTGGATCGGCCGACAATGTTGTCTTGCCGGTGCCGGAGAGGCCGAAGAAGACGGCCGTGTCGTTGCTGTCGCCGACGTTCGCCGAGCAGTGCATCGGCATGACGCCACGTTCCGGCATCGTGAAGTTTAGGTAGGAAAAGACGGATTTCTTGGTTTCACCGGCATAGAGAGAGCCGCCGATCAGGACGAGTTTTTTTGTGAAGTTGCAGGCAATTACGGTTTCGCTGCGGCAGCCGTGCCGTGCCGGGTCGGCGCGAAAGCTCGGCAGATTGACCACGGTAAATTGCGGCGCAAAGTCTTCTAATTCGTCACGCTCGGGCCGGCGCAACATGTGGCGAATAAATAGAGCATGCCAGGCTTTTTCAACAAAAATGCGGGCGTTCAGTCGGTATTCCGCGTCGGCGCCGGCATAAAGATCCTGGACGTAGAGGTCCCTGCCTTTGGCGTGTGCGAGAAAATCTTCGTAAAGCCTGTCGAAGTGCTCGGGCGCCATTGGCTTGTTATTGTCCCACCAGATCGAGCCTTCAGTCGTGGCGTCGCGTACGGTGAACTTGTCCTGGGCCGAGCGCCCGGTGTGCTCGCCCGTCTCGACGCCAAGCGCGCCGTATCTCGTGAGCTGGCCTTCGCCCGCGCGGATAGACATTTCTACTAGTTCTGCCAACGGGTTATTGCGTTGGCGCGACGGGGCGTATGACACGGGGAATGTTTCTTGAGCCATTTTATATGGATGAAGTTCCTGCTTGGCACAAGCACGCCAGCGAACGATCAATCGTTTGTGACGTGCCTTAGATGTAGTTTCAAACTCGGGCATCGAGTGAGAGACGATCGCTTGACAAGCGGGCACAACGTATCCCACTTGACGCCTCTCGCGACCCAAGGAGCTAGACCATAACCGTGTGTCTATAAACATCAAGTCCATGCGCTCAATGCACCGGCGTTAATCCATGGGCTGCTTTCAAGACGCTTTGCCGCGCCAAAGACCGTCCCACTCGCTAATTGCTCAGTTCGGGGCGGATTCCAAAGAGCCGTGCATACCGACCCTGCGACGACTAGGCATGGCCTCGCCGTTCGGGTTAGGTTAAGGAAGCGCTCTTTAAAACAGGTGGCGGCTACAAGGCACGCCCGACCAACGCGCGTGATCCAATCGATGTAATGCGATGATGCAGGGACACTGATGTCGATGAAAGAAAAGAGCTCGATTGCGCTTGTCGACGACGAGCGTAACATCCTTCAATCGCTTAGCCTCGCGCTCGAAGCAGAAGGCTACAAGGTGCGTACCTACAGCGATGGTGTCGATGCGCTCGAGGGGTTGTCCGAGACACCGGCCGACCTTGGCATTTTCGACATCAAGATGCCGCGCATGGACGGCATGGAATTGTTGCGGCGGATGCGCCAACAGTCGGACATGCCGGTGATTTTCCTCACATCCAAGGACGAAGAGATCGATGAACTCTTCGGCCTGAAAATGGGTGCCGACGACTACATTGCTAAGCCGTTTTCGCAACGTCTGGTGATCGAACGCGTGAAAGCGGTGCTGAGACGCGGGCAGGCGCGCGAAAACGCTGTCACCGGTGAGGAGGCCGCCCGCGTCATCGAGCGTGGCATGCTGCGGCTCGATCCGGAACGCCACACCTGCCACTGGGATGAGAAATCGGTGACGCTGACAGTGACCGAATTCCTTATTCTGCAGGCCCTTGCGGCGCGCCCCGGAGTCGTCAAGACACGTGATTCACTGATGGATGCCGCCTACGACGATCAAGTCTATGTCGACGACCGCACCATCGACAGCCACATCAAACGCCTTAGGAAAAAGTTCAAGCAGGTCGACGACGACTTCGATGTCATCGAGACCCTCTATGGCGTTGGATATCGCTTCAAGGAAGTGTAGGCGCGGCGCCCCGCGGCCCGTGCGGCATTAGTCTAGTCTTCTCAGAAGGCCTGTTGTTGCGTTGTGTCGGAAGCGCGGCCTGTGCGAATTCCGTGTCCGGCACACCAGTTCGAGGGGCTTAGTCAAACATGAGTGTGTTTCGCCGCGCTCCGATGCGGTGATCAATGGTGTTGTGTTTCCGGAAATGCCATTCGGCCGGTGCCCCGGCCTTGCCGGGAGAGTGAGCTCATGGCGCTTGAAAGCAATTCCAATCCCACGACCGCCCTGCGTGGTCATCTGCGCGAGGCAAGCCGGCTCGCCGCCAACGGGGCGCACGCTGTCGGGGGCCGCTACCAGCGTGTGCGGTCATCGTTCGGGTATCGTTTCGGCCCATTTCTGAGCGGCGCGGCGGATGTGCTGCGCGATACATGGCTGATGCGGTTCATCAGCAGGTCGTTGCTCAGGCGGATCGTTGCGTCAAATCTGCTCGGTCTCGCGATCCTGCTTGCGGGTTTGACGTATCTTATCCAGTTCAATTCCTGGCTGATCGATGCAAAGATTGAGCATCTCAGGGCGCAGAGCCACATCATGGCGACGGCGATCGCCTCGAAGGCGCAACTCGTCGAGCAGTCTCAGGCAGACGCGAGCGGTTTTCGCGATAACCCGTTCGCCGCGCTCGAGTTTTCCATTCCACAGGAAGTGGTGGTGCCGCTGCTACCGCAGCTCCTCCAGAAGACCACCAACCGCGGCCGCGTCTATGACGTGAATGGCGTTCTGATTGGTGATTCCTCGCGTATTCTACGGCCGGGAAGCATTATACCGATCGGACCCCAAGGACGCCTGATCGAGCGCAAGCCGAAGACCGAGAACATTTTCACGCGGATGACGCAGTGGCTGATGATGAACTCGGATCTGCGGGTCTATAAAGAAATCGGGCGCGCAAACGGCCGTTTTTATCCAGAAGTCCAGGCGGCGCTCAAGGGCGAGTCGACGGCTTTGATGATGCTTGCCCAGCGGCGCAAAATCGTCTCGGTGGCAACGCCGATCATTCGTGGCAACGAAGTGCGTGGCGTCCTGCTGCTTTCAACGCAGCCCGGCGCTATCGACGATGTGCAGGCCAATGAGTTTTTCGCCGTCCTGGTCCTTATTTCTGTCGCGGCTGCAGCGGCTATACTGGCGTCGGTACTGCTTTCGCGAACGGTCGCCGAGCCTGTCCGCCAGCTCTCGCAGTATGCCAATGATGTCACGCACGACATTCAGGCGGCGCGGGAACTGCCGCGGTTCGATGAGCGCACGGACGAGGTTGGGCAGCTTGCCCGGTCGTTCTCGTTGATGACGCGGGCACTCTATAGACGCATCGAGGCGAGCGAGAAGTTTGCCGCCGATGTGGCGCACGAATTGAAGAACCCGCTGACGGCGGCACGCTCCACAGCTGAATCTCTGGTCTACGTAAAATCCGATGCGCAACGCGAAGAGTTCATCGAACAAATCCAGCTCGAGCTCAAACGCTTGAACAAGCTGATCTCCGATGTTTCCGATGCCTCGCGGCTCGATGCCGAGCTGGCTTTGCATCGCTTCGAGCCCGTCGACCTCAGCGTTGTCGCGCGCAACCTGGTCGACACTTTCAACGATCTTGCTGATGGCGGGCGCAGAATCGAACTTGTGGTCGTCACGTCAGCCATTGCCGAGCCATTCCTCGTCCTCGGCCAGGAAGGACGGGTCGGGCAGGTGCTCACCAACCTGCTGGCCAACGCGCTGTCGTTCACGCCGCCGGGGGGGACGGTTAAGGTCCATCTCGAACGCCATTCCAAGATGATCGATCTGATGGTCGAGGATCAGGGGCCGGGTATTGAGCCGAATCAGATGGATAAGATTTTCGCGCGATTCTATACCTTCCGGCCGGATCAGGCTTCGAGCCGTACCGACAATTCCGGATTGGGCCTATCAATATCGCGCGAGATCGTCGATGCGCACGGCGGGAAGATCTGGGTTGAAAATGTCGACGCAGCACCAACGGCTGATAGTGCCGGGGCGCCGAGGCCGAGTGGTGCGCGGTTCTTCGTGCGATTACCGGCCGGCGACGGCAAGGGCCGCGCAAAACAGGATCGCCTGAGCGGTGGGCGGTGAGCGTGAAACCCTCGCCGGCACGGCGATCGTGCGCCGCGGGCAGGCGGTTTTGTTGCGAGGCCGGTCAGGCTGCGGCAAATCTGATCTGGCGCTGCGCTGTCTCGCGCAGCCGTTGCGGCTGCCGGGCGAAGATGCGGCATACTGTTTCGATCTGATCAGCGACGACCAATGCGCTGGCCGTCGCGATACGGAAACCGGGCGCGTTCTGTTGACGGCGCCTCCGGCCATCGCGGGACTTCTGGAGGTCCGGGGGCTCGGTGTGGTCCAGATTGACGCGTTGGCGCGGGCACCGCTCGCTCTTGTTGCTGACCTCCAAAGCGCCGATATCCCTCGAATGGCCGATCTCGATGCGCAACGTACCAATGTTCTGGGTGTGCCGGTTCCCCTCATCCAACTTATGCCCTTCGAAGTTTCGGCGCCGGCCAAGCTGGCGATTGTTCTGCGAGACCTCGCGGGGACCTATTAAGGGCACGCCTTTCAGATCCAGGATTTACGGAGGCGATGAGACGGCGTGGCAATTGCAGTATCCGAATGGGTTGTGTAGCGTCGACAATTGGGGACGGAATGGCCGCCATATGCTGCTGCTTTGTCGTATTGGGGCTTCCATAAATTGATGCCGACCCTAGGTTGTTTAGAGCGAAACAAGCGATGAACGCTTCATGATTGGTATCGTTATCGTCACGCATGGTGATCTCGCGCGCGAATTTCGTGCCGCACTCGAGCATGTCGTCGGGCCGCAAAGTCAGCTTGAGACTGTCTCGATCGGCCCGGAAGAATGCGGTGAGCAGTGCCGCGGCAAAATTTTGGAAAAGGTTAATGGTGTCGATCAGGGGCACGGCGCCGTGGTTCTCACCGACATGTTCGGTGGCACACCGTCGAACCTCGCGATTTCGGTCATGGAAAGCCGTCGTGTCGAGGTTATTGCTGGCGTCAACCTGCCGATGCTCATCAAGCTCGCGAGTGTCCGGGGAGAGCGTACGCTGGGTGATGCTGTCGTTGCGGCGCGTGACGCGGGCCGCAAGTATATCAGCGTGGCAAGCCACGTGCTGGCCGGTGAGGTTTGACCGGATTTCATCTGCTCAAGCGCCGGACTTGTTCGAAGGAAAAGCGCATGGCGGATCAGCCCACGGCGTCGGCCGATGTCGTCATTCCCAATGAGAAGGGGCTTCATGCCAGGGCTTCGGCAAAATTTGTCAAGTGTGCCGAGGCATTCGAGTCAGAGGTCCAGGTCTTCAAGGACGGGCATGCGGTAGGTGGCACGTCGATCATGGGGCTCTTGATGCTGGCGGCCAGCTGTGGGACCACGATATCTATCGAGGCGCGGGGCGCCGATGCCGAGGCGGCCGTTGCGGCGCTTGCGGAACTGGTTGCGAGCGGTTTTGGCGAGGGGCTGGCGTCGATGTAATGGCGGACGCAGCAAAGAGGTGCCGGCCAAAGCCAACACCTCTTCCGCGCAGGACTGAGAAGCTTTCCTGTTATTCCGAAATTCGGAGCGTCGATATCTTGAGCGCGATATCGCGGAAAGCCTGGCGCAGAGCGTTACCATCTTCGGCATTGTAATAGTGAGCCGTAGAGGTTGCGCACTGCGCCATCGTCGTGTCGGCCTCTCCACCGACGTTGATCTCGAAGCCGACGGCGTAGATCTCAATGCCGGCGTCCTTCATGTTCTGGCAGATCGCACGGGCCTGGT
>CAZWCL010000061.1:0-10998 GCA_964632265.1 uncultured Hyphomicrobiaceae bacterium
CGAGCGCTGTGCCAACCTGAACGGCGGCCGCCGTGACGGGAACCCGGCGCCCGTCTTCCGGCGCCTGCTCATCCGCGTCATCGGCGCCGAGACCGAGCGTCTCTGCGATTTCTGCGGGCACGTACCGTCTCACCTCATTGGGGTACAACAGTCCCATTCCGAGGAGGCCCAGGGCCGCGACGAGCATGATGGTCAGAATATAGTTCATCGCTCGATAACGCAGCCGGCGCGCTCTGGTTCCAGCCCCCGCCGGGCACCGTGATAACGTGACGATCTGAACTAGAACCGCCACATCCGCCGGGTGATTTGTCGATGATTGCTGTGACCAGGGTAGGAAGTTTGCGCGAAAGAAGCGAGCATGGCATCGACGACGCTCGGCGCCCCAATCCTTTCAGCCGCGCCGCTGACAGTCGCGACGTCGCCGACGTTCCGGCCTCTAACCAATTTTTTGACTATCGAGTGCAAAGGACTGCAAGGATGGTCAGGAAAACCATACGCCGTCACATGGCATTTCCCCCCGGACGCCCCAGGCCGATTCGCCTCGCAACGGATCGAAGTCTGGGACTTTTGGAAAATATCGAAGAGCGCTGTTCGTCATGACGGAAGCCGATCGCGAAAAAAACTGGCGAGACCTGATGGTCCTGGCACAGGATGGCGATAACATTGCCTACGCCCGCCTCCTGTACGAGATGTTGCCGCTACTTCGACGCTATGTCGGCAACAAATGGCGCAATCCACATGATGTCGAAGACATCGTGCAGGATATTCTGCTGTCAATCCATTCGGTACGCCATACCTTCGATCCCGATCGCCATTTCATGCCGTGGTTGATGACCATCGCCGCACGGCGCGTTGCAGACATGGCTCGCCGCAACGCATTCCGGTTCGCTAACGAAACGACTATTGAAACAATATCTGAAACCGCTGGAATCATCTCCGGAAAGCATGAGCAGGATATCAGTGACGAACGGCAGCAACTGCTGTCGGCGCTCAACGAGTTGTCGCCCGTGCAACGCGAAGCCGTGAAATTGATTAAGATCGAAGGCTTATCGCTCCAGGAGGCGTCGACCGTAACAGGCCATAGCATCACCTCGCTGAAGGTTACGGTTCATCGAGCGCTGAAAGCGATGCGCAATTCCTTGGAGCGCAAGTCGTGAGCAGCATCAAGACAGAAAACCTGATACAAAGCTTGGCCCAAGGGGCTGCCCGGGTGCGGCGCCTACCTCATCCTGCGCTGAGAGCTGCGACCTGGATGGTGCTGGCCGCCGGCAGTGTCGGAGTTCTCGTGTTTTGGTTCGGAGTGCGTGCAGACCTCGCCGCGAAGCTCGGAGAAACACGTTTTGCTCTCGAAGTTGCAGCCGCATTGCTGACGAGCGTAATGGCTGCGGCCGCCGCATTCTGCTCATCCTGCCCCGGTCGGCCTTTCTGGGAGCGCTTGGCTCCATTTCCGTTCCTTGCCGTCTGGCTCGGCAGTCTCGGTGAAGGCTGTTGGCGCGAGTATTCACAAGTGGGTTCAGCTACCACAATTTTCGGTATTGATCTCGACTGCTCCGAGAAAATATTGCTCATGAGCCTCGTACCCGCGGCCATCATCTTTGTCATGATCGCTAAGGGAGCTCCCATCGCTCCCCGCGTGACGACGGGCCTTGGAGCGCTGGCGGCGACGGCACTCGCCGCTTCGGGGCTCCGTCTATTGCACCCGGAGGACGGGAGTATGATGCTTATAGTATGGCAGTTTGGCACCGTGGTTGTCCTCACAAGCCTTGCGACACTCGCAGCCCCCCTGATGCTGCGTTGGCGCCACGTCAACCGAAGCGTGAAACGTGACGTCTGACGGGTTCGGAAGAGAATCCATGACGATGCCTAATCGCACTTCTTCGAAGCCGTAGTCCGTGTTCCCCATCACACTCTTCAGTGCGCTGAAATCGTCGTGGATTCTGACGAATTGATCCTCTTTCACGCCGCGCACCCATTCATGAGCAATCGGGACCCCTTCCGTCTCATTTTTTGCTGAACACGCGACCGTGAGAAGGCTTGAAGACATGGCGACGTAACCATTTCAACGCGCCGCGCGAAGTCGATGCACAAGATGCGACGTCGGTTCCACAGGGCAAAATCATCTTGCTGCGACGAGCGGCTAGGCGGCGCACTCTGGCACAGCATCGGTGGCGGGCGGACCTGGTCAGTGGCTCATATGCTGCCTCGCGCTACACGGGGGCGAGAATGAAAATCCTACTTGTGTCAGACAGCCAAATGCTGAGGCAAACCATCGGCGGCATTCTTATCGATAGTCATCCCATCTTGGTGGTCGCAGAGTCGGCTTGGGAAGCTTGCGAACTGTTGCTAATCGACGAATACGACCTCATTCTACTGGATCTCGACTTATTGCAGGAAAGCGCGAATAGCGTTCTTCAGGATTGTCCCTCCTCTACGTTCACTCTGGCACTCGGAAGCCCTGCGTCGAAGGAGAAAATCCTCGATGCCATCAAGTCGGGAGCCTCGGATTTCGCTCTCCAACCCCTGGATGCAGCGCTGTTCCGATTGCGGATCGGGATGGCTCTTGCGAACTCCGTGGCCGTACAGGAAAACTGGATCAAATTCGGTTGCCTGACATTTGACGTGACAAACAGCAGCGTCCTGCTTGCGGGTGAACAACTCGCCCTGACGCCTACCGAGCGCAGGTTGCTGCTGGCGTTGATGCGCCGCGGCGGATCGTTGGTAAACAAACAATTCCTCAGTCGAGCCATATCCATCGAGACCGACTGGAGCAGCAATTCAGCGGTCGAAGTCTATATCCATCGACTCCGACGAAAACTCGAAAGCTCGGATGTTCAGATAAGAACTGTTCGCGGGCTTGGATATGCCCTGCATCTTTCATCAAAGAAAGCATGACGCTTGGTTTCGAGCCGGTCACTTCCCGTCATGCCGCTCATCACGGAATCGTGCGTTTCCGTGGTGACAAATTGGAAACATGCCTGAAAGCCAACTGTAAGGCGACCGAGCTAAGACTCGGTTCAGCAAGGAGAAGCACTGGCGCTTGCGAATGTACTCTAAATCATGAGTTCGAATTCGGAACAACTTGGGGGTCCAATGACCAGGAAAGCAAATTTACTAACGCTATGCAGCTTCGCTGCAGGTAGCGCGATCGCGATGATGACATTTTCACCGGCGCAAGCAGCTGATTTGGGAGGCAACTGCTGCGCCGATCTTGAAGAGCGTGTCGCCGAACTAGAAGCGACAACTGCCCGCAAGGGCAATCGAAGAACATCACTGGAAGTCTCCGGACACGTCAATGAGGCTATCCTCTTCTGGGATGATGGTCATGAGCAGAACGTCTACATCGGTACGCCTGTAAACAGTCGTTCACGTTTCAGGTTCAAGGGGTCTGCAAGGATCGATGCAGACTGGTCTGCCGGGTTTCTAATGGAATTTGGTGTTCGTAAGAACAACTTGGCGGCAGTCGATCAGGACAATCCGTTTAATGAGCGCGGCATCGATATCCGACACGAGGCGGTCTATATCAAATCCAGAAAATTCGGCACCGTTTGGATGGGACAGACCGGTTCCGCTGCTGAAGGAATCACGGAAATCTTTCTCGGTGGCAACCTCGAAACACCATTCCCGCTTCTTAGCGGCGGTTCTATCAAGCTTCGGGATAACGCGACAGGCGCTTTGACAGGCACTTCTCTTATTAACGCCGCCGGCATACAGGGCGAATTCAAACAGGGCGAAGGCAACCGGCGCGAGATCGTCAAATACATCTCACCAGCATTAGCTGGGTTCGTAGTGTCGGCAGGTGTTGGTGCTGACGATTTCTACGACGTCGCGTTGCGTTATGCTGGCGAATTCGGCCAGCTGCGAATTGCTGGCGGTGTCGGTTATCAAAGATCAACCGACGAGCAAGACCAAATTGCGATGTTTCGTAGATGTGCAAATGGCTTTGGCGAAACGGAATGTATCGCGGTTGGTGCCTCAGGCGGCATAATGCACACCCCGACCGGGCTATATGTCAACGGTTCGTATGGCTACATCGAACAGGACAATTCCATTGACTCGAACGATCGTGATGAGCATTGGGCTGTCTACGCGGGCATCGCAAACAAATGGATTGCGCTCGGCAAGACCAACATCTGGGCGTCTTACGGCGAAACTGAATCCGAGATTGCTCGAAGGGGAGGCCTTGACGCCCTTAGCATCGGTGTGCACCAGAATATCGACGCAGCGGCGACGGAAATATATCTGACATACCGGCGTCTGGAAGCTGAAGACCTGACCAACAACGCTTCACTCGATGTGGATTTGGTACAGTTTGGTACTCGTATCAAATTTTAAGGAGTTCGGTTGATCGTCCCCCGATCACCGTCCGCTGGTGGGGCTAGCCAAACAATTGGCTGGCTCCACCAGTCTTTTTTTTGCAGGCTCGCCTGATGCCGGCCCACAAAACACACCGATGAGTTCGCATCATAGTCGACCGCCCAATTTAGCGCTCTCGAGACCCTTACGAACTGCCCTATCCCCGCGCCTCAACCGACAGCCCTTAAGCAGTCTTCGCTCGGGAGGTTTATCCGACGGCCTTTGGATCGCCTGCAGGGGCTCGTATCGAGCCCATAGCCGGAACGCTCAGCGTCAGGCGCAAAAGAGGCGGCACGAGCAACAGCGTCAGGATTGCAGACAGCGACAATCCACCCACAACGACGGACCCGAGGCCGCGATAGAGTTCTGACCCCGCCCCCGGGAAAGTCACCAGCGGCAGCATCCCAAAGACACTCGTCAGGGTACTCATGAAAATCGGCCGGATGCGATTGCGCGTGGCCTCCAGGATGGCCTCGTTCACCCCGAGGCCATCTTCGCGCAAATGATAGAGCGATTGATGAACCAGCAGGATTGCGTTGTTCACGACGATACCAACGAGGATCACGAAGCCGAGCAGGGTAAGCATATCCAGTTGCTGCGGCTGAAAAATATTGAGGATCGTCAGGCCTGCCACGCCGCCGGCCCCGGCGACCGGCACGGAGATCAAAATGACGAGCGGCAGCACGAAACTCTCAAACAGGACCGCCATCACCAAAAACACGATCACGATCGCAAGCAACAGATTGATCTTGAGCGCATCCCACGTCTTGGTTAGCTGATCGGCCGCGCCGGTAAGCGAAAGCCGGACCCCCGGCGGCAATCCCTCCGACTGGACAGGCGCCATCACCTTGTCGCGCATGACTTCAAGCGCTGTCTCGAGCGGCACATTCGCAGCCGGACGCACCTCCAACGTAATCGTGCGCAAGCGCTCGCGGTGACGGATCTCCACCGGCCCAGCCGTAAGCTCGATGTTCGCCAGCGCTGAGATTTGGATAATACGCCCGTTCGGAGCGACGACCGGATAAGCGCCGATTTCCTGCGTGCGCCGGTCATCGCTGAACGAAGAGAGCCCCTTCAGCATGAGGTCGATCCGGTCGGTGCCGATTGTTACTTCTTTGACCCGGACCCCGTCATTGTATGCATCAAGCGAAAGTGCCAACGTTTGTGCATCCACGCCGGCATCCGCCATTCGCACGCGATCAGGGATTGCCCGCAGCTCAGGGGCACCGAGTTCCAGGCCCGGTTGCGGGCGGAACTGGTTTCCCTCTTCTCGTGGCAGATGGCGCGAGATATTTTCCGTCAGGCGTAGCGCGACCTCCAGGATGTCTTCAATCTCGTCCCCCGATACATTGAGCTCGATCGCACGGCCACCACCGATGCCGCGGCCAAACAGTGAGCGCTGATTGATGAAGCCGAAAGTGCCGGGTTCAGCAAAAATCGGCCTCGAAAGGACCGGAATGAGTTCGGCAACCCGTCGCGGGTCCACTGCAGAACCGCCAAGAAAGGTCGTGCCGCGAACGGCGACGAAGAAGAAGTGTTTCACAGCCGGCGGCTCGGACTTGTCACCCGTCTCTTCTTTCTGCCAGAGCGGGCGCGCAATACCCTCTATGCGCTCGGCAATCTCTGTCGTCGTTGGCAGGTTATATCCCGGCGGCGGCAGGATAATACCGAATACGAGATTGCGGTTCCCCTCCGGCAGATACTCCAATTTAGGCAGAAAAACCGCGGCACCATAAAGAGCCCCGGTCGTTATCGCGGTTACCGCCACAAAACCGACGGCGCGGTTAGCAATCGTCATGCGCGCATAACTGCGCACGAGCCCAGAAAATCCGCGACCTATATGGTCGATACCCGGCAGGGCCGCAACTGTGAGATGCGCCTTGCGGCCGACAAGAAGCCGGCTCGCGAGCGCCGGAATAACCGTCACGGCAACAATCAGCGATGCCATCACGGAAACCGAGATGGCGACGGCAATATCCCGGAAAAGCTGGCCTGCCTCGAGTTGCATGACCAGTATCGGGATGAAAACCATGACCGTCGTCAATGCCGATACGAGGATCGCCCCCCAGACTTGCGCCGCGCCCCGGTACGCAGCTTCCCTCGGCGGCACACCCTCCTGACGCAGGCGATAGATGTTTTCGAGCACGACGATCGCTGCATCGACCACCATGCCGATAGCGAATGCGATACCGGCCAGCGAGATCACATTCAGCGTCCGTCCCATCGCCGACATGGCAACGAACGAAGCAACGATGGAAACAGGTATCGCCAGCGAGACGACCAGCGTCGCACGCCATGAGCGAAGGAAAAGCAATAAGATCACGGCCGCCAGAATACCGCCGATCCAGATATTCTGGGTCACCAGATCGATGGCCCCATCGATATAGACCGTTTCGTCATAGACCTGTGTCAGCGTCAGGTTGTTCGCCTTCAAGGGCCCCGCGCGTAACTCCGCCAGAGTGCGCTTGATGCCCTGCATCGTTGTGATCACATTCGCGCCGGTCTCGCCCACGGCATTGATGGCGATCGCTGGCTCGCCCATGTGGCGAATACGTGCCGATGGCTCCTTGTAGCCGAATTGCACATTGGCAACGTCCTTGAGGAAAACGCGCCCCCTCGCAGCTTCGCGCCCTCCCGATACGCCATCCAACACGCTGGATGCATCATCTCCCCGTTGCTGCGGTCCCGTCGGCGCCGCCCCGCTGCGGAGCACAACGTTGCTGACCGCGGCGATGGTATTCAGTTCTCCCTCGACACGCACAACGTAGCGCCGTTTGCCCTCGTCGACGTTGCCGGCCGAAATCGAAATGCTCTCCCGGCGCAGCTTGTCCAGCACGTCCGGCACAGTCAGTTGGTATTTTGCAAGCCGTTCCGGGTCGACCAGGACCTGCAGTTCACGCTCAACACCGCCAAACACGTTGGATGCTGCGACACCGCCGACGCGCTCCAGCCTCTCCCGAATGACGTCGTTCACGAAGTCGCCATACTGGTACATCGGCTTGGTGTTGCCGGGACCGCGCTTCAGAATGAGCCACGCTATCGGATTATCATTGGCGCCCGATGATTTCAGCGTCGGTTCGGAGGCTTCGTCGGGATATCCCGTCACCCGGTCAAGGCGGTTGGAGACCAACAGCAGGGCACGGTCCATGTTGGTGCCGATAGCGAACTCGAGTGTGATACGCCCGCGCCCCGTTTCAGAGCGGGAGATCATCGTGTCGAGACCATCGACGCCTTTTAGCTCTTCTTCCTGGCGATTAACGATTTCGCGCTCAACTTCGCTCGGCGCCGCCCCGCCCCACGCGGTCTCGACCTGAATAACAGGCTTGCGCACGTCGGGGATGAGTTGGATCGGGATACGCGACAGCGCCAACAGCCCGAACAGCACGGTCATCAGCACGGCTGCTACGACGGCGATCGGACGGTCTATTGCAAAGCGAATCGGGTCCATGGTGATACCGTCACCCGGGCTGCGGCGACGTTTCAGCCACATGCTTCGGTTTGACCGCCTGTCCCGGTCTCAACCGCTCGTTGCCCCGCACCACGACAATTTCACCTTGCTTCAGGCCGGACTTAATCTCCATCCGGTCACCGACCGCCTGCCCGAAAACAACCGGACGCGGCTGCACCTTGTCATCCTCGACGACGAATACCATCCAGCCATCGCGACCGCGCAAAAGGGCGTCTTTCGCGACAGTGACCACCTCGCGCGGCGCGCTCACGGGGATTTTGAGCGTCACGTTGCCACCAACAGCGATCCCGGCCGGTTTCATTTCCTGAAGCTCAACCTTGAAGCGCACGGGTCGCGTTCGCGTTGACCGGTTTTCGAGAGGGATGGCGGTGCGCACGAACACGTCCACCGAAGTGCCGTTTTCGAAAACCGCTTCCACCTTGGTCCCTCGCCGCAATCCATCTGCGAGCTGACCGGGTACGTCGGCCGCAATTTCGAGATTATTGATGTCCAGCAGTGTCACCACCGTGCCGCCCGCCTGCACATACTGTCCCGGCTGGGCCTGCCGGGCAATCGCGATGCCATCGAACGGAGCGACGATCTTTGTATGCCTCAGTTCATAATTCGCCCGATCCAGCCCGACCTTTGCACTTTGCAACTTGGCTTGGGCCTCACCGAGTTCGCTGCGTGATTGCACAGCAGACTGTCTCAGGTCATCAAACCGGCTACGCGAGAACGCGGTTGATTCCTTGAGTTCGGCTTGGCGATCAAACGCCTGCTCCGCCAGTTTGAGCTTCGCTCGCGCGATTTCCACCCCGGCCTGTGCAACCGCGACCGTGGCCTCGGCCGACCGCTTTTCAATCTCGATCCGGCTGCCATCCAGCGCCACCAGCGTGTTCCCCTGACGGACGCGATCTCCGATTTGGAATGAAACCGCCCCGACCACACCAGCGATACGCGTCGCGATATCTGACCGGCGGATTGCCGCCAGCCGTCCAAGTATCGGTTGTGTATCGCTGATCCGCCGCTGGTCGACGCTATCGACAAGAACGGCCGCTTGGCGTTGCTGAGCCGACGCATTGGTCAGGCTCACCAAGACGACAGCGACAGCCAGCACTGCCATCCGGTAGGTTTGTGACATGACCGATTTGCACCAGGTAAAAGACCCGTTTCGACCTAATGCACTATCGGCCCCCCGGCAAGAACTTTCCCCGCCGCGCGGCGTCAGCCATATCACCCGCCCAATTTCCTCACCTCACCAAAAGATACATAATTCGCAATGGGTTAGATCGCAATCTGGCTTCCTGCGGCACTATTGTTGCAAAATCATCTCATCAGTTTTGATCGTCCCCCGGCCCCTCCTGACCTTACCACTCACGCGCTTTCCGCGCACCCCTCTCCTTCCGAAGTCATCGCCACGAACTTGTTGTAAATTGCAACCAGGCCGGCCGCGAATTAAAACAGCTGCAACGAGTACAAACGGAAAGGCCGGGACATGAATGGCTGATAAACCGGAAAAAATAATCAATCCAAATATATCGCTGTTCTCCGTCGCCCCCATGATGGATTGGACGGACCGCCACTGCCGGTACTTTCATCGTGCGCTAACCCGGCACGCCCGGCTCTATACCGAGATGGTGACGGCGGAGGCTGTTCTGCATGGCAACCGCGAACGCCTCTTGGGCTTTGACCCGGTCGAGCACCCGCTGGCCTTGCAACTTGGCGGTTCGGACCCGGCGAAACTCGCCGATGCCGCCGAGATTGGTGCCATCTGGGGATACGATGAGATCAACCTCAATGTCGGCTGCCCATCCGACCGCGTCCAAGGCGGCAATTTCGGAGCCTGCCTGATGGCCGATCCGTGCCTCGTTGCCCGATGCATTGAAGCAATGCGGCGCGCCGTAGCCGTACCCGTCACCGTCAAATGCCGCATCGGCATCGATGACCAGGACACCGAGGCCGACTTTCAGCGTTTCATCGACACGGTCGCCGGCGCAGGCTGCACAACATTCATCGTCCACGCCCGCAAAGCCTGGCTTGCCGGATTGAGCCCAAAGGAAAACCGCGAGGTCCCGCCGCTCGACTATGACCGCGTCCACCGTTTGAAAGACGCCCGACCCGATCTCCAAATCATCATCAACGGCGGGATCGCCACGATTGCCCAGGCCCGCGCCCATCTTGGACATGTCGATGGCGTGATGCTCGGCCGAGCCGCCTATCAAACCCCGTGGCTGCTGGCCGATGTCGATCGGGCTATTGCCGGCGATGACACCGCCCCCTCCCTTTGCCGTTCCGCCGTGCTGGAGACAATGGCCACCTACGCCGATGCCCACATCGAAGCCGGCGGCCGGCTCAACAATATCGCCCGCCACGTGCTTGGCCTCTTTCACGGCGAACCGGGGGGCCGCCTTTTCCGCCGCTACATCTCGGAGCACGCGACCGGCCCCCGCGCCGGCGACCCAACCGCCCCCCCCTCCGGAGACGTCCTGCGCGAAGCCGCCCGCCTGGTTGCCGAAACACAGGCCGCCATGCAACAACGGCGCGACCTAGCGGGCGTCGACTGACTGACGCCGTCGCGGCTTCCGGGACCCATTCCACCCCTATGATCGAAACCCTGCCCCTTGGCGAGATCGCGATGATCCTCGCCACGCTCATGGCGACTGGCCTCGTCGTCGGCTTTCTCTCCGGTCTCCTCGGCATCGGCGGTGGCGGCCTTCTGGTTCCCGTCCTTTATGAAGTTTACCGCCTGCTCGAAGTGCCCGACGAAAGCCGCATGCACCTCGCCATCGGCACCTCCCTTGCCGTCATGATCCCGACGACCGTGCGGTCCTTTTTCGCGCACAGAAAGCGCGGTGGCGCCGATACCGGCCTCCTGCGCCGTCTTGCCTTACCCGTTTTCCTCGGTGTTGTGCTGGGCAGCATTATCGCCCGATGGAGTTCCGACGAGGGCCTGCAATGGGTTTGGGTCGTTTTCGGCTTCTTCATGGCAGCGCTCATGCTCTTTGGCCGCGGCGACTGGCGCCTTGGCGACGCGGTCCCAAAGAGCCGCGTCGTTGAACTATACGGCGTCGGCGTCGGCACCATTTCCACCATCATGAGCATCGGCGGCGGCGCCTACATCACGCTTTTGCTCACGCTTTACGGCCGTCCCATGCAGCAGGCTGTCGGCACCTCTCTCGGCATTGGTCCGATTATCG
>CAZWCL010000062.1:0-6695 GCA_964632265.1 uncultured Hyphomicrobiaceae bacterium
GCGGCGCAATATCGACCAGGACAAGAGACGATGCGAGCGCGCCGCCGACCTCCTCCTCGCTGCCGCGCGCCAATTCTTCGGCAAATAGTGCCGAAATGCCTCCGAGCGAGGCGCCGACCAGCATCGGCCGCTCTTTCGAGATCAATTGCTCCGCGATCGCGATGATATCGCCGCCAAAGTCGTGCCGCTCGTAGCTCTGGGTCCAGTCGCTGTCGCCATGCCCGCGCAGATCGACAGTGAGCGTATACCAGCCGGATTTGGCGAGACGTTCGGCACTGCCGCCCCAGGCATGGCGCGTCTGTCCACCGCCATGGAGAAAAATAACCGGCGGGTCCGTCGGCCGTCCCCACGCATCAGCCACGAGTCGGTTCTCATGCGCACCGGTAAAAACCAGGCCGCGGTCTATATCTGGCATAATTGATTTCTCTCAGATCAGGCTCGGGCAGGCAGGGCGGCCGGCAGGTGCCGGGAGCGCTCGGTCAATACCAGACCTCCCCCTCCCTGTAACCCGCCCCCGTGGGTAGGTCGAACAGCCCGTCCCCAAGGCTTTCGACATAGTGAACCGTCGCGTCGGTGTCGACGACCTTGGCGTACTTCGCGTGCATGTCGCACAAGTTGATGGCATGGCTCGCCTGAGAGCGGTCGAAGCAGGCATCCTCGACCACGGCGCAGCGAAAATTCATTGAAAACGCATCGATTACCGTCGCGCGCACGCACCCCGACGTCGTCGTGCCGGTGACGATGACGCTATCGCACTTGAGGAATTGAAGGTAGCTCTGAAGCGGCGTCCCGAAGAAGCCTGACGGCTTTTCCTTGCGCACGACGATATCGGTCGGGTGCGGTGCGATTTCCTCGACGATCGTGTTGCCGTCGCGCCCTTCGTGACGATTACTGGCGACCGTCGGAGCCTCGCCCATGCGCGGGTTTTTCCAGAGCCAGCCGCCGCGGTTCCATTTGTCGGGCCGCGCCGTCCCGGTGGTGTAGATGACCGGCAGGCCTTTCCCGCGCGCGGCTCCGATCAAGCGCTGCAGATAGGGCATCGCCGTCCAGGCGTCTTCACCGCAGGACGTGCTCCATTTTTCGATCGATTCGAGGATTGGCAGCGGATGCTCGCCGGTGAACGCATAGTTGACGTCGATGACGAGCAGCGCTGGCCGCTCACCCCAGTCTGCTTCCGCCCCGAAGCCCGAGGCGGCGAATACGGCGCGGTCGCGTTCGGTAAGAAAATCGTCCCAGATGCGTTTGCCGGGTCCCGGTCGATCCGATGGCATAAAGCCTCCTTTCAGGGGTGCTTGACGGTGATGGTCATGATAAGGCGAACAGGGCGCCTTGTCTGGGGCGTGGTCCATGATAAATGTCACCGGTCGAGATAAAGCAAGTCCGAGGCGCCCTAATGAACGATATCATCGAAGAACTCGAACGTCGTCGCGAAACCGCACAGCTTGGCGGCGGCGAACGGCGCATCGAGGCGCAGCACAAGCGTGGCAAACTGACCGCCCGCGAACGCATCGAACTGCTGCTCGATGAAGGCTCGTTCGAAGAGTACGACATGCACGTCGAGCACCGCTGCACTGATTTCGGCATGTCTGACACTAAGTTCCCCGGCGACGGCGTGGTCACCGGATGGGGGACGATCAACGGTCGTGTCGTCTATCTTTTTGCCAAGGATTTCACGATCTTCGGCGGTTCGCTTTCCGAGGCCCATGCCCGGAAAATCCAAAAGATACAGGATATGGCCTTACAGAACCGGGCCCCGATCATCGGCCTTTTCGACGCTGGCGGCGCACGTATCCAGGAAGGTGTGGCAGCCCTCGGCGGCTACGGCGAAGTGTTTCTGCGCAACGTGCTCGCCTCCGGCGTCATTCCGCAGATTTCGGTGATCATGGGGCCGTGTGCCGGAGGCGACGTCTATTCGCCGGCGATGACCGACTTCATCTTCATGGTGCGCGATACAAGTTATATGTTCGTCACCGGACCCGACGTCGTCAAAACGGTAACCAACGAAAACGTGACGGCTGAAGAACTGGGCGGCGCCTCGATCCACACGACGAAGTCGTCGATCGCCGACCGCGCCTACGATAACGACGTCGAAGCGCTGCTCCAGATGCGCCGGTTAATGGACTTCCTGCCCGCCAACAATCTCGCCGGCGTACCGGAACTGCCGACACGCGACGACGCGGGCCGGATCGAGAACTCCCTCGACACGTTGGTGCCGGCAAACGCGAACCAGCCCTATGACATCAAGGAACTCATCGAGAAAGTCGTCGACGAAGGTGATTTTTTCGAAATCCAGGAAGCCTACGCAAAGAACATCGTCGTTGGCTTCGCCCGCATGGAAGGACGGACGGTCGGTATCGTCGCCAACCAGCCGCTGGTGCTGGCAGGCGTTCTCGACAGTGACGCGAGCCGCAAAGCGGCGCGCTTCGTGCGGTTTTGCGACTGCTTCGAAATCCCGATTATCACCTTTGTTGACGTCCCAGGCTTCCTGCCGGGCACGTCGCAGGAGTATGGCGGCCTGATCAAACATGGCGCCAAGCTATTGTTTGCGTTCTCCGAGGCCACGGTGCCCAAGATCACGGTGATCACACGCAAGGCCTATGGCGGCGCCTATGATGTGATGAGTTCGAAGCACATTCGCGGCGACGTGAACTATGCCTGGCCGACGGCTGAGATTGCCGTGATGGGTGCCAAGGGAGCCGTCGAGATCCTTTATCGCTCGGAACTGAATGACCCTGAACGGATTGCAGCGCGGACGAAAGACTACGAAGACCGCTTTGCCAACCCGTTCGTTGCAGCCGAGCGCGGCTACATCGACGAGGTCATCCTGCCCCGCAACACGCGCAAGAAGATTTGCCGCTCACTCAACATGCTGCGCAACAAGACCGTCGAGAACCCCTGGAAGAAGCACGACAACATTCCGCTTTGACGCCGTCACAGCGAGAACGGAGCGAGGGACGGGAAATGTCCGAGATCGAATATTTTTACGCCGCGCATTCCGCGTTTGCCTATATCGGCGCGGCAAAGTTGAAAGCAGTGGCGGACGCGGCCGGCGCCATGATTGTCCACCGGCCGTATGAGTTGCGCCAGGGTATGGCAGCCGTCGGCGGCGCGACCAATTCGATGACCCCTGAGCGCCGCGCCTACTTCTCACGCCGGGAGATCGAGCGATGGGCCGCCTATCGTGGCCAGCCAATCATGCGCGGTATACCCGAAACCCATGGCCACGATATCGCACGATCGAACGGCATGCTGATCGCAGCCCTCAACACCGGCCACAACATCGACCACCTTTCACACGCGGTTATGCGGGCGCATTGGGCTGACGGCGCCGACCTGGACGATCCCGGTACGCTGACGGCGATCGCCGATGACGTCGGCCTCCCAGGCGGCGAACTGGTCGAAGCCGCCCTGAGCCATGACGCCCAAGCGATCCATAAAGCGAATACGGACGAGGCGATCCGGCGTTCCGTGTTCGGCTCGCCGACCTATTTCGTTGACGGCGACATGTTCTACGGCCAGGACCACATCGAGTTGGTCGAGCGTGCCCTCAAAGAGCCCTTCCCTGATACGTGGGACCGCTAATAAAGGCTGTTGGAGAACGAGTGCGGAACGACACGCCTCGCGCCTGCGTCTTCGGCTAGGCCGCTCTGTCGAAGCTCATCAACGGCTTTCCCAGCAGTCCCGCGTCAACGTCGATGCCGAGGCCTGCGCCGGCCGGCACGCGGCCCATACCGTCCTCGCTCTTCGGCGTGTAACCGGCGACATGCTCATTGTTCCAATCATTCATGAAGGAGACGCTGAGCAGGGCGTCCGGCCGCGTAGACGCTGCGAGATGTGCCGATGTGGCCGAGACGATATCGCCGCCCCAGGTGTCCTCGATCGTAACTTGCACGCCGAGTTCCTGGCCGAGGTCGCGCATCAGTTTTGCTTTGGTGAGCCCGCCGACCTTCGAGACCTTGAGGTTGAACGCGCCAGCGCCGCCCTCGCGGACGGCCCTGAGTAGCGTGGCGACGTCACTCACTACTTCGTCGTAGACCATCGGCAGCGACGTGTGCCGCCGAACTTCGATGCACTCTTCGATGGTGGGACAGGGCTGCTCGAAGTAAAATCGCTCGAGGCCTTCCATGCCGCGTGCCGCCATGATTGCCTGATTGAGCCGCCAGCCGCAGTTGGCATCGCCGACGATGACATCCTCGGCGGCGGTACTGGCGACCACGTGCCGCGCGCGGGCTATGTCCTGCGCCGGATCACCGCCGATCTTCAATTGAAAGCGGTGGATGCCTTCCGCGCGGCGGGCTTCGACGTAACCAGCCATCTCCTCGGGCGTACCGAGCGGTACGGCGACGTAGAGTGGAAACGCTTCCTGCCGCACGCCACCGAGCATGTCTGCCACCCGGGCTCCCCAGGCCTTGCCCGTGAGATCCCAGCACGCCACATCGATCGGGCTCTTGGCATAAGCGTGCCCCATCAGCGCGCCATCCATGGTCTCGTTGATTGCCGCCAAATTGGTTGGGTCGAGTCCGATCAGCGCTGGCGCGAGCAATGCGAGAGCTGCCTGCGCGCCGCCGGCATGGGCCGGCAGATACGTCGTGCCGAGGGGACACACTTCACCCCAGCCCTCGATGCCCGTATCGCTCGTGACGCGGACCAGCGTCGATGGCAGGGCGCGAATGTCGCGCCCCCCCGACATCCGGTACGTGCCGTGGACATACGTGAGGTCCATCTGGAAAACATCGATGCGCGTGACTTTCATGGCAGCTTTTCCTGATGCCGACCCGAACTATGGTGCAGTCATTTCTTGGGAAACGACCCGGCAGTCCATTTCATAATCGAGCCCGACGACGGGGGGACGCGCGTAATGCCAGGTGAGCCCCTTACCGAGGACGCCGCGCTCCGCCATGACCGGCATGACGTGGTGGAAGTCGTGAACGGAGTAAGCCTGGACAGCCGTGCAGTCGGACCAGTCAAAACCGAGCAAGCCGAGACGCCGCTGCATCTCGTCGACGACAAAGAGTGCTTTTTCGCGCATCGCATCCGCGCCACTTTCCTGATAGCGCAAGATCCGCTCCGAATAAGGCTTGTCGCCGGGCCGCGCTTCGGCGCCGCCCGAAATTGCCGCGGTCGGCGCCCCGTCGCCGTCGATGACGTAACAGAACGCATGAAACGAAGGCTCCGGCGGTGCGCCGATCTCGGGGCAGACGTTCGAGCGCGCGACCGGGTTGACGTTGTCGTCGCCCATGATGCCCCACTCCCGCAATGTCACGACATAGACTTCATTGAACGCCTTGAAGCCGGCATCGGTGAATTGTCCAGGAGAGCGCAGTTCGCATGCGCAAAAGCGGGTGAGCGCGACACCCTGAGTTTCGAGCCGCGCCTTGATCCGCTGGAAACCTTCAGCGACCGGCACGGGCGATGCGAACGTCTCGCGCACGATCCTGTGCCCCGCCAGCGCCGCGGTACCGGCCGAATACTGAAACACGCTTGGCACGAAGCGGTAGGCGCCCGCAGTGAACTCGATAACATCGCTCATCTCATGTCTCCGGTAGCTGCTGCCGCATATGTCGGCATCGACAGTGACACACTTGACGACCATGTGCCACGGCGGGGGACGTTGGCGGCTGGCCGAGGGCAAACGCACACTTGCGGCCTAGCAGGCCGTTGAAGACCTCACTGAGTTCATCAACACTCTGATAGGGAACTCGATAAGTTTCCGGCCAACCTACCGGACATTCAGATACCAACAATGACCAAGCCTTCCCCGCCGCCACCTGGCCCGGCCGGTGTGTCCACCTTCGATGAACCCGGCTTGAACAAGGTGACCACGGCGCGTTCAGCCTCGATAGGCTCAATTGGTCCCAGTAGAAACGTGGATCGGCCCAGTGGCCGGTTCCAAAAGAACGGGATCGATCATGAAAACTCTCTCGAAAATCACTATCGCAGCCGCCCTGTCGCTCGCGGCGTTGGCCCCTCTCACCGGCGCAGCTCATGCAAAAACAGGTCTCAATGGTTTCGGGAAAACCCTCGAAGCACGTGATACCAGCGTTGTGCCGGTGGCTCGCCGCCGTGGCCGCCGCGTGGCAACCCCACGGATCGACCGTCGCATCAAGCGCCAGGCCAGACGAATTCGTCGTGGCATGCGCCGCGGACACCTCACCCGTTTCGAAACTGTTCGGCTGCGCGGCCGCCTCTTCGGCATTCGCTCGGTTCGTCGTCTGGCCAAACGCGATGGACGTGTGACGCGCCGCGAGCGCAACCGCCTTATGCGTTTGCTCAACCGCAACTCGAAGCGTATCCAGCGCCTGAGCCGTAACCGTCGCCGTTCGTAACAGCACAAGACGAGACCGAACGGATTTTGAGCCGGAGAGCCGCACGCCATGCGTGCGGCTCCTTGCCTGTTGCGCCTGCCAATCACGTTTGTCTCGGACTTGCCCTTCGCCGAGTGCCGGCCCTCGAAGACCGCAGGCGCGCGCCCGCTAACGCGCGATTAACCACAAGGCCCTAAAGTTGCCGAGTATTTCCCGTGGCGTAAAAGGTCGTGCGATGAGTGTTACCGGTTCCCTGTTTTTCGATGAGCTTTGTCAACGCGGCAGTATTCATCAGGCTGATGTCGAAAAGCTTCGCGCGCTCTACTATGAGGATGGCCGGATCGCCGCCATCGAAGCTGACGCGCTTTTCGAGGTGCACCATGCCTGCAA
>CAZWCL010000062.1:6705-10988 GCA_964632265.1 uncultured Hyphomicrobiaceae bacterium
GTCAAGGACCCTGCGTGGCAGGATTTCTTCATCGAAGCCATCGCCGATTATATCGTCGGCCACGCAGAGCCGCGCGGCTACATCAACGCGGAAAACGCTGACTGGCTGATCGAACGAATTACCCACGATGGCATCGTCGAGCAAACCACCGAGCTGGAAATTGCCATTCGTGTGATCGACAAGGCGCGCTGGTCACCGGAAAGCCTGACGAAGTTCGTGCTCAACGCCGTCAAGGATGCAGTCATTTCGGGTGACGGACGGCTGCGCGGTGGCCAGGGCCTGAAGCCGGGTGTCGTCACGGACGGTGATGTCGAGTTGCTGCGTCGCGTGCTTTACGCTTTCGGCGGCGATGGTCATGTCGCAGTGACACGCGCCGAAGCGGAAGTGCTGTTCGAGATTAACGACGCCACGGCTGATGCCACCGATAACCCAGTGTGGACCGAATTTTTCGTCAAGGCCGTGACCGGGGTTGTAATGGCGGCATCGGGATATAAGGCGCCGACGCGGGCGGAGGCTCTGTCACGTGAACAGTGGCTAGAGGCCCGCGGCGACCTGTCGCTTGGCAGCTTCGTGTCCAAGATGTTCAACGGCCGACGCGCCGATTATTTCGCGATGTTCACGCGTCAGTCCGACGAAGAACGCAACCTGGCCCGTATCGAACGCGAGCGCCGCGAAATTCTGACGGCTGAGGAAGTGACCGGCGATGAGGCAGCGTGGCTGGCAGCGCAGATAAACCGTGACGGTCAATTGACCTACAACGAAAAATGCCTGTTGGAGAACCTGAAGGCCGAGAGCCCGAAGCTCGCACCGGAACTACAGGCACTTTGCAATAAACTGCCCGAAGACGCTTGAGTTTAACGACCGGGCCGCACTCCGGACGAATGACCGATCGGCGCGCCTTAATGCGCGCCGTTTGCATTGAGACAACCCTTTTCCGGCCTGTTTCTCTGCCAAATTTACGCCAACGCGATGCCCGAACGGGGCTCTCATTGCAGCGTCCGGCAGGCACCAGCTTATCAGATCCGTGCGTGGCATGCGGCAGCGGATGAGTTGTCGCGGACCCAGCGGAGCGCTAGAAGAGGGCGCTGTCAGCGTTGTCGCGCTGCACCATCTTCCCCAACTGGCTACTTCGAGGAGCGCCGCCGCCCATGTTCTCCAAAATCCTCATCGCGAACCGCGGAGAAATTGCGTGCCGTGTCATGAAAACCGCACGCCGCATGGGGATCAAGACGGTCGCCGTCTTCTCCGAGGCTGACCGTAACGCATTGCATGTCGATATGGCTGACGAGGCTGTGGGCGTCGGCCCGGCGGCTGCATCCGATTCTTATCTGGTCGCCGAGCGTATCATCGACGCTTGCAAACAGACCGGAGCTGAGGCCGTCCACCCGGGCTACGGTTTCCTATCCGAGCGTGAGAGCTTCCCCAGGGCATTGTCCGAGGCTGGCATTACATTTATCGGGCCGAACTCGCGCGCGATCGCGGCAATGGGTGACAAGATCGAATCGAAAAAGGCGGCCGCCGAGGCCGGCGTCTCGATCGTCCCCGGCTCAGCCGGCGAGATCACCAGCGCCAAAGAGGCGATCGAAATTGCCAAGGACATCGGCTTTCCCGTAATGATCAAGGCCTCGGCCGGCGGCGGCGGCAAGGGCATGCGCATCGCCTACAGCGTCGGCGAGGTCCAGGAAGGCTTCGACATGGCGCGCTCGGAGGCAGCGTCGAGCTTCGGTGACGACCGTGTCTTCGTTGAAAAGTTCATTGTGGACCCGCGGCACATCGAGATCCAGGTGCTCGGTGACAAACACGGCAACGTTATTCACCTCGGCGAACGTGAATGCTCCATCCAGCGGCGCAACCAGAAAGTCATCGAAGAAGCCCCCTCCCCGCTGCTTGATGACGAGACGCGCGCCAGGATGGGGGCCCAGGCGATCGCGCTTGCCAAGGCGGTCGATTATGATTCCGCCGGGACGGTGGAATTCGTCGCCGGCCAGGATAAATCGTTCTACTTCCTCGAAATGAACACCCGCCTGCAGGTGGAGCATCCGGTCACCGAACTGGTCACCGGCGTCGATCTTGTCGAGCAGATGATCCGCGTCGCAGCCGGCGAGCAACTGTCTCTGACGCAGGACGACATCCGCCTCCAGGGTTGGGCCGTCGAGAGCCGGATTTATGCCGAAGATCCCTATCGCAACTTCCTGCCATCGATCGGACGCCTTGTGCGCTACCGGCCGCCGGCTGAAGAGCAGTCCGACGGAATTACCGTGCGCAACGATACCGGCGTCGTCGAAGGCGACGAGATCTCGATGTTTTACGACCCGATGATCGCAAAGCTTGTGACGCATGCTCCGACACGAGCCGGCGCCATCGAAGCGCAGTCGGCGGCACTCGATGAATTCGTCATCGACGGCATCTCACACAACATTCCGTTCCTGACAGCCCTCATGCGTCACCCGCGCTGGCAGGCCGGTGAACTCTCGACAGCTTTTATCGCCGAAGAGTATCCGGACGGCTTTTTCCCGCGCGACCCCGACGCAGAGACCGAGACAATCCTCGTTGGAGTGGCCGCGGCGATCGACCACCTCTCCAACGAGCGCCGCCGCGAGATCAGTGATCAAATGGATGGCCCCGAGGTTCGTTTCGCACGCGAGCGCGTTGTCCAGATGAACGGGTCAGAGGCGCAGATTCTTGTCGAGAGTGCCGGCGTCGGGCAGGTCGCGGTCTCGGTAATCGGCGACGATGAAGTGCTCGGCGAGCGCGTCCAACTGGAAAGCGATTGGTGGCCCGGCCAGCCGATCTGGAAGGGCACAGTGGATGGTGAACCGGTGGCCGTCCAGGTGCGTGCCATGCTCAACGGCTATGAACTCAGTTATCAGGGCACGACCGTCGAAGCGCGTGTCTATACACGTCGCGAAGCGATGCTCGCCGCCCTCATGCCCGAGAAGGCCGTCGCCGACATGACCAAGTTGGTCGTCTCACCAATGCCCGGACTTCTCAAGCAGCTCCACGTCGCCGTCGGCGACAAGGTCCAGGCGGGCGATCAACTCGCCATCGTCGAGGCGATGAAGATGGAGAACATGCTCCGCGCTGAACGCGAGGCGACGGTCAAGTCGGTGAACGCGGCAGCCGGCGACAGTCTCGCCGTCGACGAGATCATCATCGAGTTCGAGTAAGAACGCAGGAGCTGCTGGCCTGGGCTCGGCGTCATGCTTACAAGCACCGTCGCCGTTGTCTGCCGGTCCGCTTGCTCCGTATCATGTCACCCCTGCCAAACGCCGACAAACCTCATGCACTATTTCGCCTTCGGCTCAAATATGTCACCACGCCAGACGCCCCGCCGTTGTCCCGGTGCCCGTCCTGTTGGGGCGGCCCGCCTCGATGGCTGGCGGCTTGTGTTACCGGCTGCGAGCGGCGCGACGATCGTGCGCGCGCCGGGCCGGGCTGTCCATGGCGTCCTCTGGCGCTTCCAGCCCCATCATGCCGGCCTCATGGACCGGTGGGAGAACGTCGCCGGCGGTGTCTATCGGCGTGCCTGGCTCCGGGTTGAACGGGCTGACGGGCGGTTTGTGACAGCGCTGACCTATATTTCCAACAAGCGTTATCCTGGCCAAGGGCGTCCAAGCTATATAAACTCGGCTATGTTATACGGCGCGGCAGCGTTCGACCTGCCGGAATCTTATGCCGATGAAATACGAAGTTGGCTGCCGCGTCGCCCGGTCGGCGCACACATTGTCTACCGCGGCCGGCGAAGCCCGAAACCCGCGCGCCTGATCAAGCCCCGGCGCGCCAAGCGATAGGCCTCATATATGCGCGACTTCTTCGGCCCCGGCCGCTCAGCGGTCTACGCCACGGGTGGCATGTGCGCGACCTCACACCCCCTGGCCTCGCAAACTGCCTTGAACGTTTTGAAGGATGGCGGCAACGCCGTCGATGCAGCGATTGCAGCCACCGCCGTCATGTGTGTTGCCGAACCAGCCATGACCGGAATCGGCGGCGACTGTTTTGCACTCATATCAAAACCCGGCGCCGCCCCCATCGCGTTCAATGCGTCAGGTCGCGCGCCTGCCGCTTTGACGGCGGAATACCTTCTCGAGCAGGGCGTTCAAGCGATCGAAACTCAAAGCGCTCACGCGGTGACCGTGCCGGGCGCCATTGACGGGTGGGCGACGCTGCTCGCCGACCACGGCACACGGACGCTCGAGGCCTTGCTTGGCCCGGCCATCCATTACGCAAAGGATGGCTTCGCGGTCCAGCAGCGTGTCGGCGCCGACTGGGCGGTGGCGGAGGCG
>CAZWCL010000063.1:0-10987 GCA_964632265.1 uncultured Hyphomicrobiaceae bacterium
CGGAACTCTTCCGTCACGAGACAGCGATCGAGCTGGCTTCGATCGCTGCCGCCGTATTTTTTCGGCCATGTCATGCCGATCCAGCCGCGCTTGGCAACGCGGCGCGAAAATTCGCGGTTGAAACTATCGCCCGCCAATCCGATGCGCGGGTCGAATGTCCCGGCTGAAATTTCGTCGGCGAGAAAGGCGCGAACTTCCTGGCGGAGTTCTTCGGTTTCAGGGGGCAGGCGGAGCGGGTCGAACTGAATGGCGGTCTGCATGGCAGCGGTATGTCCTTGATAGTGGCGGTCAGCGTGCTCTTCAGCGTTTGGTCAGTGTCGGCCAGAGCGCATCGCCGCCCGCGGCGATCACTTGGTTGCCGAGTTCGACTGCCCAGGTGCTCTCGGAGCCGAAGTCGTCACGCCAGCCCCAGGACCGGCGTGTAAAACGCTGCAAAATGTGTTCGGCGGTGAAACCGATCGCACCGTGTACTTGGTGGGCAATTGCCGAACCGCGTTCGACGGCCTCGCCGACTCGGATCTTGGCCGATGCGATCTCGAGATAGCGTGCCTTGCGGTCGTCCGGTGGGTTGGCGATCGTTTCGGAGGCGGAGCCGGCCGCCGTCAGAGCCGCGGCAACCTCGGTGCCGAGTAATGCCAGATTGTGCTGGACTGCCTGAAATTTTGCGATCGGCCGGCCGAAGGCGACCCGCTCCTGGGCATAGCTGGAGGCCAGATGCAGCATGGTCTCGAGCGCCCCTGTCATCTGTTCGGCGCGAAACGTGGCGCCAAGCTCGCGGAAGGCGGCTGCGTCGAAATCGTCCGGCGCTGGTGCATGGAACAGCGTGGGGGCCGCCTCAAACGTCAGGTCGGCGCGTTCGCCGCCAAGATCGATCGGCCGCTTGGTGATCCGGCATTCAGCCGGGTCAACGGCTGCAATGACGTCGCGGCCGTCGCGTTCGCCAATTACGACGATCTGCTTGGCCGATGCCGCATAAGCGACGTGGCGGGCGCGCCCGTTGACACGGCCCTGAGCGTCGATCGTCAGCGCCGCGTCATCGCGCATGGGGGCGACCGTCATGTGACCCGCGCCGACTTCTTCGCCCGCTTTGGCCAGCAGCATGCCGGCCAAGAGTGTCTCGCCGAGCGCGACCGGGACGGCGAACTGGCCGGAGATGCGTGCGATGGCGAATGCATCCGTGAGACTTGCGCCAACGCCGCCCGCCTCTTCGGGTACCCAGGCAAGTGTCAGGCCGGATTCTTCAAGTGCTTGCCACAGGGCAATCTTCCAACCATCATCTGGCGCGGCGTTGACAGTCTGCGGGTCGCAAAGATCTACGAATATCCGGCGCGTCGCATCGGCAACTATGCTGTCGGTTGTGTCAGTGCTGTCTTGCAAGTCGGTGCGTCCTCAATCCGACCTCGGTTGATTTCATTTGACGGTACCGAAACACGGAGCGGGTGCCTAGGCAGCCCATGCCGATCGCGCGCACAGCCGCCGCGTTATCATCTGCGAGATGATCGATGGATCATCGTGATCCAGAGTCTGCCTGTCCGAGCTCAATAAGGTCCAGGCTTGATCTGACTGCCATCGGCGAACCGGCCTGCGCGGAAACGGGCGAGGTCGTAGCCGGTACTGCGGCCCGTGATGATGTCCGCCATCACACGACCAATGCCGGGGCCAATGCCGAAACCGTGGCCGCTCAGGCCAGTCAGAATATAGAGGCCGGGCTGGGAGTGGCTTTCGCCAGCGACAGGGACCGCGTCCGGGGTGACGTCGATCATGCCAGCCCAGCTTTCGGCAATTGTTACATCTTTAAGTCCGGGTACGCGCTCGGGCAGGCGTTGGCGAACCTTGTCGATCACACTTCTGGCAGGTTCGGGATTGACGACGCGCATCTTTTCGAAAGGCGAGACATCATCGCCGGACCAGTTTCGAGCCATGCCCCATGCGCCAGGATAGTTCTTCGGTGCCGCCATGTGCAGGCGGACATCCTTGGCGGAGGCCTGCAGTAGCTTCCGGTACTTGCCGACATAACGGAATGAGGCGGGCGACAGGTAATGCTCGGCCAGGTCGCCGGTCGTGACCGTATAGCCGCCATCGGTCCGCCGCCGCATCGTCAGCCCCGGCGTCGATACGTTCGGTGTCACGATTTCGGGCGCCTCGCTCGTGCGCATAACTGTCGAGCGCACGGCAAGTTGTGGCAGATCGACGCCGGCGTTGCGGGCGAAGTGGGTCGACCACGCTCCGCCGGCGAGGACAACTTGGGGGCAGGGGATGCGTCCTGCCTCCGTAATAACGCCAGTGATGCGGCCGCCTTCGATGTCGAGTGTGCGGACGGCACAATTCTCACGGATGCGTACACCAAGGCGCTCGGCGGCCCGGGCGAGAGCCGGCACCGCGACGAAGGGTTCGCCACGGCCATCGGACGGCGTATACATACCGCCCTTCCAGTCGCCTTTCAGATCTGGGAATCGCGTGGCGATGTCGTCGGGTGTCAGCAATTCAGTTGTTAACTGATGCTGTTTGGCGATCTCGATCCACGATTCGCATTTAGCAAGTCCGGCCTCGCTGTCTACCAGGTAGAGACAACCAGATTCGGTGAATGTCAGATCCTTCTCGCCGGTTTCTTCGGCCAGAGAGCGCCACAAGCGGTTCGATTCCATCACGATCGGTAATTCAGCGTAGTCGCGGCCCTGCTGTCGTATCCAGCCCCAGTTCCGGCTCGATTGTTCACCAGCCACCCGGCCTTTTTCGCAAACGGTGACGCTCCGGCCTTGTTTGGCAAGATAATACGCTGTCGCCATACCGGCGATGCCGGCTCCAATAACGACCACGTCAACGGGTTCGCCGACCGCATCGTTGAAGCCAACGGGCGCCTGATCCGTGATCATCGATGACATGCAAAGATTTCCTTTATTCAGAAGCAGAAGAGACGGTGAGAGAGGGTATGGCGGTCAGGTAAGATCGGCCGGGTCGACACGATTTTCGAGGGGTTCACCACGCGCGTAGCGGGCGACGTTGTCGAGGAAAAGCTCCGTCCAACGACCACCGACCCCATCGCCCGCAAATGACGTATGAGCGGTCAGGCGAACCTTGGGGTGGCGCCAGAGCGCATTGTCGCCCGGTAGGGGTTCGGTGTGGAATACGTCGAGGACGGCATGATCGAGGCGTCCATCATCAAGTGCCTCAATCAGCGCTGCATCGTCGATGAGGCCGCCCCGCGCGATGTTTACCAGAACGGCTCCGGTCTTGACCTTGCTAAAAAAGTTCGTACCGGCAAAGCCTCGGGTTGTTTCGTTCAACGGGCAGGCGAGGATAACTACATCGGCTGCGGGCAGCAGTTCGGCGAGATCTGCCATGGTGCCGACACGGTCGACGCCGGCGCCGGCCTGTGGTGTGCGCCTGATCACCGATACGTTGGCGCCGAATGCCTTGGCGCGTGATGCCGTGGCCCGCCCGATGGGGCCATATCCAATGATCAACCAATTGGTCCCGGCGATTTCGCGGAACGGTGTGCGCTGCCAAAGCTTTTCGGCCTGCAGGCGGCGCTGGTCTGCGATCGGATGAAATAGTGCGAAGACCTGTGCCATCACGTATTCCGAAATCGCGATGGCCTGGGCGCTTGAATTGCAGATCGTGGCGCCGCGGTCAGCCACCTTTTTGTATGACGGATGATCAAGGCCAGCATTGAAGGTCTGCAGGACATCGAGTGACTTGAGCGATAAGGCGAGGTCGAATGCTTGATCGAGCGCACCATCCCTGCTCAGTCCGGGGCTGAACCACAGATAGTGGAGGTCCACGTTGGACGGATCAGCAGATGCGCCATCGCGGCTGAATCTGCCGTCGGCGGTGTAGGGAAGGATTTCGATACCCAGACCGAGGCGGTCCAATGGTTCGGCAATTTCATCGATCGCTTTATCATAGACACCGACTTTGACTGACATGCTCAATCGTGTTCCCATTTTAATTGTCCGGTTCGTCGTGTGGCGGCTAAGCTATCATAGTGTCGGCGGTGGACAATCGGCCTTGCGAAATAGGTTTCGGTGCCGACCGGTCCGGGCTGGTCCCGCGCCCGTTCCGCACGACAATCGTTCAAGGGCTCGCGGAGCGCCACGAAATCGCTTAGAAGCTCGGTGAAAGCTCTTCATACAGCTCGGGGCTGGCAGTCGATATAATAGCGGGGCGGAATCTTTGGCTGCAGGGAGCACTCTCGGTGGGTTTTTCCAGGCGCTGGTCGTTCAGACACGCGTTATTGGCGCTTTGGTGCTGCGCGAGATGCGGGTGCGCTACGGGCGCTCGCAGTTCGGCTATATTTGGGCGATCCTGGAGCCGATGGCTTATGTCGCGGCGATGACGGCTATTTTCAGCTATATCGACCGACCGCCGCCGTTTGGGTCGAGTTACATCCTGTTTTTTGCTCTCGGCGTTATTGCGTTGCGTTTCTACGTGGCGCTGGCCAATCAGCTCACGGCCGCCATGCAGGCGAACGAGGCGCTGTTGACCTATCCGATCGTGCGCGAACTCGACACCGTGATCGCGCGGTTTATTCTCGAAGCGATCACAGCCATAGTTGTCTTCGTTATCTGCCTTTATGGCATCTCGTTCGTAGATGATATCTCATTTCCTGCGTACCCGCTCCGGATTGCGGAAGGGCTGGGCCTGATCATGCTCTTTGGCTTCGGAACGGGCTTGACCAATGCATGCATTCTCCGCTTTTTCGCAAGCTGGCAGAACATCTTCCGCATGATCACTGCACCGTTGTTCTTCATCTCCGGGGTCTTCTATTCGATGGCGTCGCTACCGTCCGAAGCGCGCGCCATTATCGCCTGGAATCCTCTGATCCACGGCATTGAGGTCATACGGGATGGTTGGTATGCGCATTACAGGACCACGGATCTCAACGAGGGCTATTTGCTTGCCTGGGGTCTGTTCTTCACAGTGCTCGGATTGTTCATGGAACGCTTCTATCGGAAACGATGATGCTGTTGGGGCTGGCGGATCGAAGATAACGCCGCTAAAATCCTGCGTATGAGTGAAAACAGAGCGATAAGCGACATCGGTGGCCTACCGGCCGGGCCGATCGACCGCGAAGACCACGAGCCGACGCTGGTCGAACGGCGCATCGATGCTCTCATGATGCTGATGCGGGCCAAGCCGCGCGCGTTTTGGGGTGCCGATGAAAACCGCCGGACGATCGAGAGCCTGACGCCCGAATTCTATGAGGGTTCGGCCTATTATCAGCGATGGGTGACGGTCATGCGCCGGCTGATGGTCGAGAAGGGCATTCTCACTGAAGCCGAAATCGAGGACAAACTCGCCGAGGTGCGGGCGCGTCATGACGAGGGTGGCGCCAAATGAGCCGCTTTGAGATCGGGGACAGGGTTAGGGTGGCGCGGGCTTTCCCGCCCGGCCATGTGCGAACGCCGGTTTTTGTGCGCGGCCTCACTGGTACAGTTGTCCGCTATTTCGGACACTTCCGCAATCCATCCGAGCTTGCCTACGGCATGACCGGGTTGCCGGAGCTTTCGCTTTATCAAGTTGCCTTCGACATGGACGACGTCTGGTCGGGTGACGGGGCCTATGCGGCTGGTGACACCGTCACTGCCGACATCTACGAGAACTGGCTGGAGCCGGCGGAGGATAAGAAAAATGCCGCATGACGCTGGATCGCACGATCATGATCACGATCACACGAAAACGTTTCAGCCCGACATCAAGGAGCCCACGGAGGATTGGGAGTTCCTAGAAATTGCATTGCGCGAACTATTGATCGAAAAGGACGTCATCAGCGCCCGCGAGATTGCCGATACTATCGAGGCCTGGGACCAGAAAACGCCTGAGAACGGGGCTGCCATTGTCGCCAAAGCCTGGGCTGATCCGGACTTCAAAGCACGGCTCCTGGCGGACGGCAACGCTGTTGCCGCGGAACTCGGTTACAAGATCGAGGGTACGAAGCTGGTCGTTGTCGAAAACACTTCCGACCTTCATCACATGGTCGTTTGCACGCTGTGTTCGTGCTATCCGCGGCCGATCCTCGGTATTCCGCCACTGTGGTACAAATCACGCGCCTACCGGTCGCGTGCCGTTCGGGAGCCGCGCGCGATCCTCGCCGAGTTTGGCACCGACGTTGCTGATGGCACCGAAGTGCGTGTCCTCGATTCTACCGCTGATATCCGCTACCTCGTGCTGCCCCGAAGACCCGAGGGTACGGATGGCATGAGCGAAGCTGAACTCGCCGGCCTCGTCACCCGCGATGCGATGATCGGCACCGCGACGGCGAAGATGCCGGATGGCAGCCGGGCATGAGCGCCGATGCGGCGAAAATCCTCGAGGCGGTCCGAAGCGAGAGAGCCTACGTGGCGTCCTTGTTCGATGAGTTGCGCGCGGGTAGCGTCGACGGCCTCGGCGTCACGCGCGACACCTTTGGTGAGGGGGAGCAGTTCGGCTACGAGGTGATTGAGCGGGAGGCACGCCAAAGCGGCCTTGAAATCTCACGCGATCACGGCGCCAATATGTACATGACGCTCGCCGGCCGTGACCGAGAGGCACCTGCCGTGATGACCGGCTCGCATCTCGATACTGTGCCACGCGGCGGCAACTTTGATGGTGCAGCCGGAGTGATCGGCGGCCTCATCGCGCAGCGGGTTCTTCGGGCATTGGGGCTCACGCCCGAGTGCGACGTGACCACAATGGCGATCAGGGCCGAGGAAAGCGTCTGGTTTCAGGTGTCCTACATCGGCAGCCGATCCGCGTTCGGCCGACTGCCGGATGGTGCGCTCGATGCCCCGCGCGTCGACACCGCCCGGCCGCTGCGCGACCACATGGCCGACTGCGGCGCCGATATTGCGGCTATCGAAGCCGGAACCGCGCATCTCTGCGCCGATCGTATCCGTGCCTTTGTCGAGATTCATATCGAGCAGGCACCGCAGCTCATCGAAGCCAATCTGCCACTTGCTATAGGTACCGGTGTGCCGGGGAACTTCCGGTATCCCACCATGCGCATTATTGGTGAATATGCCCATGTCGGCCTGCCGCGCCGTTTCCGGCATGATGCTGTGCTGGCCGCCAGCGATTTCGCCCGCGGTCTCGATGACATTTGGAAGCGCTGGGATGAAGGCGGACGCGGCATGGCGTTTACGATCGGCCGTTTCCATACGAATCCGGACGAACACGCCCTCACCATCGTGCCTGGAGAAATGACGCTCAGCCTCGATGTTCGGGCCTACGCGGCCAGTCACCTCGAAGAACTCGAGACGTCGCTTTTTGCTCTCGTGCGCGACATCGAAAAGGCGCGCGGTGTGACATTCGATCTTGGACCGCGGGCGTCGGCGGCATGTGCGCCATCCGACGACCGTGTTCTTCGCAATCTCACTGCCGCTGCCGGCGCGCTCGGCATCGAATCGATGCCGTTGCCAAGTCCGGCGTCGCACGATACCGCGACATTCACCGATGCCGGCGTGCCGAGCGCCATGCTCTTCGTGCGCAATGCCAATGGCAGCCACAATCCGCACGAAGCAATGGAGATCGATGATTTTCTCGATACGACCGCCGTTCTCGCGACTTGGATTGCCAACGAGGCGGATGCGGCGTAGGGCTGACCGCGGAACACCCCGTCTGACAAGGTTTTCGGGCCATGCTCTACAATCCAACGGCATTCAAGGTTGATGACCGGGACACGATTCTTGACCAAATAGCCGCGGCCGGTCTCGCGATGCTGGTGGTGAACGGGACGGCGGGGCCGCTCGTCGCGCATGTACCGATGGTCCTCCACCGTGAACGCGGCGCTCACGGTGTCCTCGCCGGTCACCTTGCGCGCATCAACCCGATCATTGAGCACGCCGACACATGCGCTGATGCCGTCGCCGTCTTTCCCGGACCCGACGCTTATATTTCACCCAACTGGTATCCATCGAAAGCCGAACACCACCGCGTCGTGCCGACGTGGAACTATATCGTCGTGCAGGCCCGGGGCCGGCTTCGCTTCATTCACGATGCAGTCTGGTTGCACGAAAATGTTTCAGCGCTTACCGCTAAACACGAAGCCTCGCAGACGCAGCCTTGGGCGGTCACAGATGCGCCTGAGCGCTTTGTCGACATGCAACTCAAGGCAATCACAGGGTTCGAGCTGGAGATCAGCGCGCTCAATGGCAAAGCCAAGCTCAGCCAGAACCGTAACCAGGCCGATCGTGATGGAGTCGTGGCTGGCCTAGACTGCGAAAACACGCCCGCGGCACATGAGATGCGTGAGCGGGTCAAGCGGGCCATGGACACTTCGTAGTTGAGTTGGGGAGACCGCGCTACCGCGCGCGGCCTCCATCGGCTATCCCCAGACCTTATCCGTCAGCGGCAGGCCGCGAATGTCCCCGGCCGTCACCGGAGTTGCGGGTTGCACACCTGCCTGCTCCAACAACGCCGCCACCTGCCGGACGTGCTGTGTCGAGTGCCAGACGGTGCGCTCAAGCATCTCGTGGCGCGTCGTGCCACCAAAGTATGTTGGCACCTGGACGTCGAAATCTTCGTTCCGGGCCTTTTCAAACCACCTTGCGAACCGCATTCCCACCGCCTCGCCGAATGACGCGATATCGTGACTCGTCGTCATATCGTCTGGCGGCGGGGCGACCATGTTGTCGTAGCTTAGCGCCTCGCCGGTTTCCTCCATATCGAGGAAGGCAACCGGTATCTGGAAGACATGATGCATCAGTACGCGCCATGACCGTGGCCGGTTCGGAAGTTCATCATCCAGGCGCGTATCCGGCATCTGACGGGTCAGCGCAACGGCCTTGTCGAGGATCTCACGATAGCGTTCGCCGAGTTCCGCCGGCGACAACTGCGGACCGGTGTCATCGTCGAGGCCGAGGAAATCGACCACATCCTTGATAACCTGGGCGAAGACAAACTCATCGCCGCGCGAGACCACGGGGATCGAGCGCGCGCCAAGACGCTGCATCTCGGCGAGGCCTTCGTCGCCGTCGAGAACGTTTATAGATTCGAATTCGATCCCACGGACCGAGAGGTACTCTTTGACCCTGAGACAGCTCGTTCAATGAGGCTGCCAGAAAACCTTGATTGCTTCGTGCCGCATAGTGGGCTCCTTTCGGACGTCGGACGTTTTCAGAGACTAGCGTTGCCGGCGCACCGCGTCGAGCAGCGGTGTGATTTCGTGCACTGCTGTGTAGCCGCCCGCAAACGCGCGCACTCTGTCATGCGGCCTCCATGGCGCCGCGATCTTGGCGAGCCGGCCGCCAGCGAGCGAATTCAGTGTGACAGAGACGCAGATCATGGACGCGCTGGTCCCAGCCTCCTATAACCATCAAAGCTGTGAACGAGGCATGTATGACACCTTACTCCTATCAAAGGCCGCAGGCGCTGGCTGATGTGATCGCCGCGCGCGGCCAGGCGGCCGACACGTTCCTGCTTGCCGGTGGTACCGATCTCATCGCCCAGATGAAGTCTGGACAGCGCAGGCCGGCCCACGTCGTCGACGTCAAAGCCGTTCCCGAAATGAGCCAGATCCAAGAGATCGGCGACGGCGGGCTCGAGATCGGCGCTGCGGTCAGCGCCACCAAACTCGCCGCGCGTCCCGACATCGCGCAACTGCATCCTGGTCTCCACGATGCTGTGCAACTCATCGGAAGCCATCAAATCCAGAACCGCGCTTCGCTTGGCGGAAATATTTGCAATGCCGCACCATCGGCGGATGCTGTGCCGCCGCTGATCGTTGACCGGGCGCGGGTCCGGATCGGTGGGCCGGCCGGCGAGCGCGAGATTGCCATCGAGGATGTTTTTGATAGCCCGGGCCGGACGACCCTGACCACCGACGAGGTGCTGATCAGCATTATCCTGCCGCCGCCGCTCGACGAAAGCGTTGACGCGGCGGCTGTCTCATCGTCGGCTTATCTCAGGTTCACACCGCGGCGCGAGATGGATATCGCAATCGCGGGCGCCGCGGTCCGCCTCGTGATCGGCGGCGATGGCAGCATCAAATGGGCGCGCGTTGCGCTTGCATCGGTCGCGCCGGTCCCGCTCCGTGCGGCCAAAACCGAAGCCGTACTCGCCGATGCGCCGCTCACAGCGAGCACGCTTGCGCTGGCTGGAGAAGCGGCGCGCGAAGATGCCATGCCGATTTCCGATACTCGTGCCTCGGCCGACTATCGCCGCGATCTCTCTGACGTACTCGTGCGTCGAGCGATCGCGATCGCAGCCGACCGCGCCGGTCATACGATAGCTTCGACTTGAGGGAGTGATCTCAACGATGGACAAACAGGTTGTTACTGTCCGCGTCAACGGTGAGGCACATACGGCGCTCGCTGACCCACGCGATACGCTGCTTGAAATCCTACGCGACCGGCTGCAACTCACCGGCACGAAGGAAGGTTGCAGTAACGGAAACTGCGGCAGTTGCACGGTGCTCGCCGATGGCGAAGCGGTCTGCGCCTGCCTGATGCTCGCCGGTGAAGCAACCGGTGTCGAGATCACGACCGTCGAAGGGCTCACGCAGGGCGGCAGGCGTCATCCGGTGCAGGATGCGTTGATCGAACACGGCGGTACGCAATGCGGTTTCTGCACGCCCGGTATCGTGATGTCCGCTGTCGCGCTCATTAACCGCAATCCGACGCCGAGCGATGCCGAAATCCGACATGCCATTGCCGGCAATATCTGCCGGTGCACGGGATACGAAAAGATTGTTCGCGCCATCAGCCGGGCGGCGCAGGCGGAGGCGAGGTCATGAGCGATACCCTGGAGACGCCAAGCCCCCACGATATCGACTGGTCTGCCCGCGATACGGTGGTTGGTAAGCGCCTTGTCCGTGTCGACGCCGCCGAACGCGTCGAGGGCTCCGCGTGTTATCCGGCCGATCTTGCGCTTCCCGGTATGCTCCATGCCAAAACGTTGCGCAGCCCGCATCCGCACGCCCGCATAATTTCGCTCGACACGTCCAGGGCGATGGGGCTCGACGGCGTGTTCGGTGTCGGTTCGGGGACGCTCCTCGCGGGTGAACCGAACG
>CAZWCL010000064.1:0-10956 GCA_964632265.1 uncultured Hyphomicrobiaceae bacterium
CGACAATGCCGGCGGCCACCTGATGCAACGCGGCGAGGTTGACCTGTGCATCGTCGGCACCGATCGCGTAACCGCCAATGGCGACGTCGCCAACAAGATCGGTACCTATCTGAAAGCCCTCGCCGCTCATGATAACGGCGTGCCGTTCTATGTCGCCCTGCCGCACTCGACGATTGACTGGTCGCTGGACGACGGCATGTCGATCCCAATCGAGGAACGCAGCGCCGACGAAGTTCTCGAAATGACCGGCCGACTGTGTGACGGCTCCGTCGCCACCATAGAAATTGCGGCCCCCGGCTCCGGCGCGGCAAATCCGGCCTTCGACGTCACGCCCGCTCGCCTCGTTACGGCATTTATAACCGAGCGCGGGGTTGTTGCGGCAAATCGCGAAGCTCTATCAGAGATGTACCGCAAGGCAGCCTGAACACCAGCCAGCCTAACCCTGCCTGGCGCCGCTGGCGCTGGTGCAAATGGTATGTGCGGCCCGGATCGCGGCCCGGTGGGTGTCGAAAACGCCGACCGGGCGCCCTTTCGGTGCGTGTGCTGCGATAAAATTCTCCGCCATCGCCACCTCGAAACCCGGTTGCACGGCAAGCGCGGTGAGGTCACGCCTCTGCGAAGAAATCTCTTCGATAAGGACCGCCCGTGTCCCGCCGAAACTTGCTGACCGGACCCGGCATTCTCCGCCGACGCCCGGCGCTCCGGCCACTGCCGGCGCTGCAAGCTGGAGCTTCGAACGCGTGGCCGTTAGTTGGCTCGGTGCCGGATTAAAGGGCCCGGTCGTGTTGCCCGGTGTGCCGGATATGTCTTGCCGGGCCGACGGCAAAGGCGGTGCCGTCCTGCCGCGGCCCTTGCGCGATTCGGCCTCGCCATTGTCCGCAAATCGCAGCGCTTTCGGCATGGGTGCTCGGCGCTCCACCTCTTTGCAGTAATCCGCGTAAAACACGCCGGCCAACCGCCCGATCGACCGCCCATACTTGCGATCCGCGGCCCAGCGCCCGGCAAGATCCGCGAACGTCACAGGTCTCCGGCGTCGGATCTTCGCGGTGGAACTGAGAATAATGTCCTGGGCCTGACGTGTACGCCGTCCAACAGGCCGCTGAATACGTCGCCCCGAATAAACCACCAGATGTTGGATCTGCGCGAGCACACCTGTCGCGGCGTCCTCATAACGATCACCCGCGACACCGCCACCCGTCGCCCCGAGCCCGGCAAAATTGTTCTGGCGCGGGTGAACATCACCGCGCCGGCCGTCTGCCCGCCTGAAACTTAAAAAGTTTGTCTCCAAAGCCATCTGAAAGAAGGCATAGTCCCACCGCACATTATATTCTTCGCCATACTTGCGGTACCATTTCGCAATCGGTCGATGCGCTGCCGCTCTTTGCCGTCGGCGCTGGCGAAGTTGATCATCGAGAAACTGTTCCAGCCGTCCCGGCGTCACGCACGCGGGCACCTGATTGGTCGCACTGAGTTGGATGGCCGGCGCCGCCTGCCCGGCAGAACTCGCAGCACCGAGCGCGAGAACGATCGCCGGAAGACATTGCAGCAGTGCACGGTGTTGACCAAAGAGCGAGGCAGGCCGAGTTTTCCGCCTGTCGTTGAAGCAACCCATAAGCACTGACTCGATTATTTGATTCCGTGCCGGCCGACGGCCGCACCCCAGGTGCCCCGCCCGACCACCAAAAAAGCTGATCGCTACGCCAGCCGTGGTGGACTTTCCGCCGAAGGCTACGGCGAGACCTCGGCTCGAGAGATTAAAACCAAGTAGCCCAAACTAGCCCTTCGGACAGAGTTTAAAGGCTTTATCCATTGCCTTCGCCTTGGTCGGGAAGTCGCCGATCCGCGACCCGCCCTTAGCATAGGCCGCGATGTAGGCTTGGCTCTCGGCTTCCTCGCGGCCTTTGTTGACGTCGAGCACCGTGTAATTGGTCGTGCCATCGCCCCGTGAGCGGATGATCGTCGCTTTCTGTCCGCCGTAACTGGCCGTCCATACCCGGCACTTCTCACGCTTCGGCTGAATGGCAGGGGCAGCGAACTTCGCAGCCGTCCGCTGCTCCGACGACGATTTGGGCGACGCCTTGTCACCGTTTAACGTCCGGAAACCAGCTGACGGCTGACGCGAGCGCACATTCTTAGCACCGAGGCCGGCACGCCGATCGCTGTCATAACGGCGGCGAGATTGGCTCGCAACCGTCTTTGAGCGACGGCAGTGCGATTTGTAGAAAGCCTGAGCGATTGCGTCTATGTCGTTGGCATAGCCGCGATCAGCGGGCGCCCACTTGGAGCCGACATCCGAATACGTAATTGGCCCGCTGTAATTTCGCCGCCACTTATCAAGGATGCCCCATGACTGAACCTTACGGGTACGGTCCGCCACCGGGTCGGCAACATGAACACCGGCATAGATTAGCAGATGCTGTAGCTGCGCGCGAACACCATCCGAGACCGTCCTGAAACGCTCGCCCTTCACCCCGCCGCCCGTCGCTCCAAGGCCAGCGAAATTGTTCTGACTCGCGCTCACATCGCCTGTGAATTTCAGGCTGTTCGTCTCAACCACCATCTGGAAGAACGCATAGTCCCACCGCACGCTGAGGTCGCGGCCATGACGCTGATATTCGGCCGCGATATTTCGAAATTTCCTTGTGAGGCGGCGATTGCGCGACCTGAGGAACGCCATCAGGTTCTGCGGTGTCGTGCATTGGCGCGGCTGATTCGACGGCGTCATCTGGACAGCGGGAAGGGTCCGGGCAGAAGCGCCCGAGCCGAATGCGACCGCTAGAGCGACACCTGCCAAAACGATCCGTGCAATCATTGTAAACCACCCAGTTTTCTTGTCAGCGCCATGCCATGCCAGTGCCAGTGCTAGTGGATTGGCTCGCGGCATTAAGGTTTCAGCAAGCTTAACCTCGGCAGCGTAAACGCTGTATTAAGACGTCGTTGCCAGCAACGTCGCCATTCGTCGTCAATGATCATGGCAGCAGTTGGGAGACGGTTGCCCGCCAATTCGGGCACCAGACGCATTTGCGGATCGTTTGCACCTGAGACAACCTACGAACTTGACGCCGCAATCTACGGGGAAACCTGGAAATCTCCCCGCGTCCGGACAATCTCGATACCGAGCGAGCGGCATGCCGTCAGCACGGCTGGTTTTTCTATTCTTATTTTGACCCTCTCGACACGGGCATCGCCAAGAACCCGCTCCGCTAACCGCTCCGCCAGCGTTTCGATCAAATTATAGTGCTCCGCCGCCACAATTTCGCGAATGGCAGTAATGGCGATGTCGTAGTCGTAGACCTCGTTGAGCTTGTCACTCCCCCCCTCGTAGCTGTCTACAACATCAAGCGCCATCGACACGATGACCGGCTGCCTGTCGCGGCGTTCGTGCTCGTAGACACCGACCGAACTCATGAGTTCGAGGCCTTCAATAAAGACCGTTCGGATTCGTTTGCTCATTGAAGACATCTCTTTGCTCGAAAGCATGGCCACGTTTGCAGATGGAAGCGGACGGCACACGGTCTGATCAAGGCGTCACCGTCAGCCGTCCAGCGGCCGCTTCGGTCGGTGTGGTGCGACCGTGGGATTATGCGGCGGCTCGCCACCGTTCGACCAGGCCAAGTGCTGACCGCCATCGAGCGCCACCATCTGCCCCGTCATCGCCTCGGCATCCAGAATGAACCGGATCGCCTGGGCAATTTCTTCCGGCGATACGCCGCGCTGGAGCAATGTTGCATCAACTTCCCGTTCAAAATCTTCCGCAGTCTGGTGAACGCTCTTGAGTACCGGGCCCGGGCCGATCGCGTTGACGCGAATACGCGGCGCCAGCGCTTGGGCAAGCATGCGGGTCGCGCTCCAAAGGCCGGCTTTCGACACGGTATAGGAGAAAAACTCCGGTGTGAGGTTCCAAACCCGCTGATCAATGATGTTAATAACTGATCCCGAAGAAGATTCAGGCAGATCCCGCGCCATCGCCTGCGCCAGAAACACCGGCGCCTTGAGGTTGATATCGAGGTGAAGGTTCCAACTCTCGGGCGTCAGCTCCTCAATTGTATCAAAGCTGAACTCCGAGGCGTTGTTGACCAGGCACTGGATGGCACCGAGCTTTGCCGTGCAGGCAGGCACCAGCGCTGTCACGTCCTCCACATTGCCGAGGTCACCACGCAGCGCCACGGCCCGTACCCCAAGCGCCGCGATCTCACCGGCGAGTTCCTCCGCCTCATCGCCGGAGCTTCGATAATGAACCGCCACATTCCACCCGTGCCGCGCAAAATCAAGCGCAACGACGCGGCCGATCCGTTTGGCAGCTCCCGTAATCAGTACGTTTTTCGTGCCATCGGCCATCTGCAATGAGTGTCCCTAGTTGTCGCCATCGATCATATTGCCGAAACCGCCGAGCAAAGACCCCTCCCCCGTGCCGCTTGATCCAACATTTGCGAGCACCCGCCCTGCCAGGCGCGAAAACGGCAGGCTCTGGAGCAGGACAACACCGGTGCCGCGCAGGCTGGGTCCGCAGGCAGGTGCCTGGTCCGCAGGCAGGCTCTGGAGCCAGACACGGCCCGGCCCCCGCAACTTAGCGAAGAACACGCCCTCCCCGCCAAAAATCATCGATTTCACCGATCCGGCGCGCACGATGTCGAAATCGACATCCGGCGTCATCGCCGCAACGCAACCTGTATCGACGTGCAGCTCTTCGCCATATTTCAACTCCCGCTCGATAACGCATCCCCCCACGTGGACAAATGCGAATCCATCGCCATCCAGGCGCTGCATAACGAACCCTTCGCCGCCGAACAGACCGGTCATGATCCGCTTCTGGAAGTGAACCCCAACTGAAACACCTTTGGCTGCACAAAGGAACGCGTCTTTCTGCGCAACGAGAGTACCGCCCATGTCATCGAGATTGAACGGCAGGATCGATCCGGGGTAGGGCGCCGCAAACGCAACCCGCGCCTTCCCCTGCCCTTCATGCGTAAAAACCGTCATGAAGAGGCTCTCCCCCGTTATCAAGCGCTTGCCCGCTGACGTAAGCTTGCCAAAGAACCCGCCATCTGCCGTCGACCCGTCGCCGAATACGGTGTCCATGCGAATGGCCGGGTCCTTGAACATCATCGCGCCCGCTTCGGCAATTGCGCTTTCGCCGGGATCGAGTTCAACTTCAACGAACTGCATTTCCTGGCCGTGTACCATATAGTCGATCTCATCAGATCGCCCGCGCCCTCGCCTGTAGGACGAACGGTTTCCGGTTGGCGGAACAGAGGACACGATAACATCTCCCTAAGCGTTGCGGCATGTGGGCCAAGAACTTCACTTCATTATGGGTGCGCCCTTTGGATACCGCAAAAAGCATCCGCATGGCATCGAAACGAGTTATCCACAGATTTGAGATAGCAGCGCCAACGAGGCGCCCGCTCGGTTCCTCGTTTCACACAACTGACACACGTCGTCTCTACCAGCGTGTTCACCGAGAGAAAATATTGACGCCTTTCTCTCGTAGCTCGGCAGCTGCCCGCACCATGCCCTTCGTGCGGGCCAAGCTTGCTGCATTAGCCGGCTGGTGAAGTACCTGTCCTACCCTACCCCGCTACAGGCCGTTCCCAGCCGGCTCTTTACCCGTGTTCCCCGCTGGCAATACTGCTCCCCGCCAATAACCTGCCAACAGGTGCGGACGCGTTTCGCCTGCAACATCTCGCACCAAACGAGCAGTCATCCACAAAAATGAATCTCATCCGTCTTCCGGCCCTTCGCCAAACGCGTTCTTGTTGGCTCGGCTGATCAGACGAAGCGTCGCGCCTCAGGCGGGACCGCCGCGCAGGATGGGAGTGCTTGATGATCTGGCTGGGACTGGGACTGACAACGATGGCAATTGGGGGCATTTGGTTCGCCCCGAAACTCAGCCGTCAACTTTTTCTCGACCGGCGCGCAAAACCGGAATTGCCGTGCGCCTTCGGTCACCGCATGACTTGGATTGCCGTGCGAACTCGCAATACAGCCCGCCTGATCGAATGTCTTGACCTGACCGATGCCCGCTCCGTTGGCTGGTCCGTCGGCGTCAGCTCTGTCTATCATCAGAAGCTCGGCCTCGAGCGCGTCTTCATAACCCCACCTGTTGAGGGCTGGAGCTGCGTCGTCAGCCTTGCCCTGCCCTACCTGATGGATGAAGCCTACGAAGACCGCTTCACGAAACTCCTTGAAGAGCTCTCGGTCGAGTTTGGCGAGGCATATTATTTCTCGAACCTGCCACCCCTCTCATACTACGCCTGGGCCGCCGCCTATAATGGAACGATCGTGCGGGCGTTCGCCCATGGAGTGGATGGGCCGATCTGGAACCGTGGCGCGGTCTCGGCAGACGAAGCACTCGTCGCACCGGGCCTCTTCACTCTGCGCGCTGTCAGCCGGCGTGTTCCAGCTATCTCGAAGCTCGATGAAAATCATGTCATTGAGCTAGCTCGGCGCTGGAGCATGGACCCCACGAGATTTGATCAGCGCCACGACCTCGAAGCTGGTGTCGGCTACCTGGCGTCGGCACCGACCGACTGGCGACCACGCGTAGAAAGTGAGGCAGCCTGAGCTTTAGCCGGCATCTCCAGCCGCTGATCTCTTGTCCCCGCTCATGCGCTGGCGCCGTAGCTCACGCTGGCGCAAACGCGCCAGTTCAAGATCGAGCCGACGAGCCTCGGTCGAACGATTCTTGCCGCGCCGCAAACCGCCTTTCACTATCTGCTGGACGGTGCGCACTTGTTTTTTGTTTTGAACGGCAACGCTGTGTAACCGCGCCGCCAACGCAAAATCTCCACGCGTCTTCTCGACGATCGAGGAAGATGATGAATACCCCTCCGGCGGCGTCACCGCATTGTCGACAACCAAACGCAGTCGCGGACCGACGAAGCGCGAAACATCAGGCGCAAAGTCGCGTTCGGCCTTGCCATCCAGCTCGAACCGGACCGGCCAACTGGCAGAGGCAGCGCCTCCCCCCGCAACGCGCATTGTTTCGCCCGCGGTCGTGGATAGCACCTCCCCCCGATGCATCTTCCCGTCAACCAACAACCGTTTGCGGCGTCCGATAATGCCGTGAAAGGTGCGTAACGAGACCGACATCTGAGAACTATCGCAAGTGCATGCCATTCGAGAGCTTCCAACATAATTTCAGTGACGCGTCCCTCGCCAAGGAGCCTCTTCACGATAGCTGCGCCAGCTGAATAGCCCGTTAAAATACGAGGCGAAACAAGACATTGGCCGCACCTATTTCGCGGGACTTCGAACCATATGTTGGATACGTTCGCACGGCGTTAACGATCCGCGCACGAGCAGCAATGCCCTGACCGGTCGTGCGTCGCCGCAAAAGCGAACGAAGTGTTTGTTCTTCCTCGACATCCAACTCGGTTTTTTTGCTGAAGGTCGTCCCATCATTGCGTGGCCTCCCCGTCTGGAGAACACAATCACCTTATTCGCGATCCAGGGCACTAGTCGGTCTCTGCCCGAGGCCGGGCAGTTCCTATTGTCGGCCGTAGCGGCGCCGGGGGCCTGATGGCCAGGTCCGCAGACGTCAAAACTCCGTCACGCGGCATCAGGCCGACACGCGGCGCCACCTCTTTGCGGCTGACGCTACTCCCCGCCCCCAACGCGAAAGCCCGGCAAGAGGCCTTTTGCGTAACTCCGTCTTGAGAATTTTGAACAAGCTCGCTGCAGTTGATGCCGTCGTTGGTTACAAGACCTCTGGAAACCGCTGCCTGATCTTTCCCTGAAGACGGCCAAAAATAGAGCCCACCTGCGAGCACAATCATGGCAACCGCCGCCGAGATGCTAAACAGGGAGCGCCCCCCTCGAACCTGTCCAATCCGCATCAGGCCGGAACGAGCCCGGCCAATCGTCGTCGGATGCATCCTCTTTCGATCGGTGCTCGTGGGCGGTGCGAGCATCTCGCGTAAGGGTGGAAATATCTTCACCGCTTCGCTTCTCCTCCAGCATGTACTGCCGCTGGCGCTTATTGGCGAGCCGGCGGTATATAAATAGCCTTATCCCGGCATCTGTGGCGCGTACCACGGCCCTTTGTACACGCCCTGAAAGCACCCTTCCGGGTCATGCAGAACTTTACCTCTTTCAGCCGATTGGCATTACCCCGCTTGCAAACCACCTGAATGGCATCATTGGTCAACGTCGGGTTCACGGCGCGAAACTTATTGACCAGTTCGGCAGGACGCATTGTCAGCTGTTTTTGCGGCGAATGAAATTCCCGCGGTATCTTCACATTGTTGTAGGCGATACGTGTCGCTTTAAAATACGTCGGCGCATCAAGTCCCGAACAGGAGCCGTGCTTTTTGTATTGATGGATGATGAGGCCGCGGCTCGGCATGATGTCCATCATCTGATTGATGACCCCATTGGGCACGAACGGCTTCCCGCGCGTCCGGCAGAACTGCGGCCATCCGCGTTCATACTGCGGCCAAAGACCGTGAACCACGAACGCATAGGGCCGCGCACGGCGTCGCCCGCACTGCGTGTCTCCCTTGCCGCGGCTATTGTCAGCACAATGCGTCGGGCTCCAACTCAGCACCAGCTGATAAAAATCGAACCGGCCGGCGACATGCTCGCGACCGCCACCTTGCGCCCTCTGCGCGTGTGCGACGACAACACTCGAGGCCAGCGCACCGAAGGCCACAATGAAAATTGCAATCGAAGTTTTCATATCTCTCATAGTTCGAGGATTTCCTCTGAGTCGCCCATATCGAGTCCGATCACCTTAGACACAAATGTCCGCGTACTGCACAATTATGGCGCCATGCCGTGCGCTCAAACACGTTCCTTGCCGGTGCGTATGCTACCCGCCAAGTGCTGGAGCACCCGCACCCACGAGCGCGCGCCATGGCGGAAGCTCTTCAGGTTGTATTTCTCGTTCGGCGAATGAATACGGTCATCGTCGAGACCAAAGCCGATCAACAAGGTGTTCATGCCGAGCCGGTCACGAAACGACGTGACGATGGGAATTGAACCGCCGCTTCCCATCAGGACCGCAGGTCGTCCCCATTCCTCGCTGAGCGCGGCCGCGGCCGCCGCCACATAGGGCGCCGTCGTGTCAACCGCGATCGCGCCACTTGTGTGCGAGAAAAGAAACTCTCCGCGGCAGTCGGCTGGTAGCGCCCCAAGCAGAGCATCCTGCAGATTTGCGAGAACTGCCTTGGGGTCCTGACCAGGCACCAGCCGACAGGTAATCTTTACCGAGGCCTCGGCCGGAATGATCGTCTTCGAGCCAACCCCTTGATAGCCGCCGGTGATGCCGTTGTATTCGAGCGTCGGTCGCGTCCAGATCTGTTCCAGCACACTCTTCGAATTTTCACCTGCCGGCAGAGATAGGCCGACCTCGTTCAGGAACGCATTTGCGTCGAAATCCAGCGCCGCCCATTGCGCCCGCTGCTCGGCCGTCGGCTCAAACGCACCGGCGTAAAAATCCTTGACCGTCACTTGGCCGGTATCGTCGTGAAGGCCGCCAAGCGCTTTCGCCAACGCGCGGATCGGGTTCATCGCGGGCCCGCCATACATCCCTGAATGCAGGTCTCGAGACGGTCCGTGGACCACGAATTCAGTCGCCGCCATGCCGCGCAGAATAGTCGTGATCGCCGGCGTATCGCGATCCCACTGGCCCGTGTCGCAGACCAGCACCAGGTCGCACGTGATTTCCTCACCGTACCGGTCCAGGAACCCGCCCAGGCTGGGACTACCGGATTCCTCCTCCCCTTCCAGCATGATTGATACTTTAAGCGGCGCCTGACCGGCTACCTCCGTATAGGCCCGCATTGCCTCGATGAAAGTAATGAGCTGCCCCTTGTTGTCCTGGGCGCCCCGCGCAACAATGATTTGACCGTGCTGCGGATCATCGACGATCTGCGGATCGAACGGATCGGACGTCCACGCCTCTAACGGATCGGGCGGCTGAACATCATAATGTCCATAAAAGAGGACATGCGGAACCTCATCCCCATGGTCGCCGATAGCATGCCCGACGACCATCGGCTGCCCCGTAGTTTCCTGCACTCGCGCCTCGAAACCGGCCTCTGTCAGTAGTTCGCGGCATTTTTCCGCCGCGTCGTGACATTCACCCCTGTAGGCAGGATCCGTCGAGATGCTCTTGATCCGCAAGAGATCGAACAACCGCTCCTGCGCGGCCGGATAATTAACATCAACCTGCTTGAGCACGTTCTCCACGGCGGCCACCTCGTGTCTCGGCTATCGATCCACAAATCTCTACGCGCGAACGCCATATCACTCAAGACAACAAGCGACGGTAAGCCCCGCGCCTAGCAGCCGATTTGCAAATCGTTGCGAATTAATCGCGGCTCAAGGTCGGCACCGGCCGCGACAAGACTTTAGTTTGACGCCAGATAAGCGCGCCATCCGCCGAATTCCGTAACGTCAACGGCGCCTTCCAGGCCGGCCGCTTCGCAGATAAAGCCTTTGACATCTTCACCAGTTTCGAGACGCATCGTCCCGATACCAAGCGGAGCCGGCACTCCCAGAATGAATTCACCAAACTTTACCTTGGGCAACGCCCATGTTTCGATCTCGATCTGGCTTCCCTGTGCGGCACGCACCAGGCCTGGACGTGACGGCGGACCACCCATGAGAGCGTAAAGACGATAGTCCGGTGCAGTTTTCGCCGCGCGAAGAAACCGGCCACCAAGCCGCGTGACCTCTCCATTTAGCGGTAGCCCTGACATATGGGCACCGACCACGGCCAATTCGATTTCGTCATCGCGTGGTCCGATGGATGTATCCGCAGGTGCCGGTTTCACAGCCCAGTCCGTTGCGCCCATGGTCACTGCCACTTGGCCATGCAGCCATCTGGCCACAGTCGCAATGCTTGCGTCGTGCCCGGCTGGCGCAAGCAACGTGATGCTTCCCGGCCGGCCATCCGATCGCCGCGACACGGGTACAGCGACCCCACACATGTCAAGGAGATTGGCAAAA
>CAZWCL010000065.1:0-10905 GCA_964632265.1 uncultured Hyphomicrobiaceae bacterium
CGAACGTATTCCTGCATAAGCGCGACCGCGAGCCCTCGATGTATTCGCGTTCCCATTCATCCTTGAAATCCTTGTAGCGGTTGAGCATGGGATACAGGCCGAAGTTCATCGTACCCATGTTGAGGCTTGCCACTTCAGGAGAAAACTTGATAGCGGGGCGCGCGCGCTCTTCGACCGTCATCGTCATGGCGCCACCGGTTGTGATGTTCACGACCGCCGGGGTGCGTTGCTTGATGACGCCGAGAAAAGGCTGGAAGCGCTCGAGCGACTGGTCCGGCTTGCCGGTTTCGGGATCGCGCGCATGGAGGTGGACAATAGCTGCGCCAGCCTCAGCCGCACCAATCGCAGCGTCCGCGATTTCCTCTGCCGTGATAGGCAGATGCGGCGACATCGACGGCGTGTGGATCGAGCCCGTCACGGCGCACGAGATGATGACTTTGTTCGATTTGGCCATGGCCTGAGAGACCTCCGGAATACTGTTATGTGAAAGTGATCGACAAACCCCGATCGCATTTGAGCTGCCGAAGCAGGCTACCCCGCGTCGTATGACTTTTGATCGCGTTTATGGACGGCCAGGGCTGCGAGGCGCTCATCGCGCCAAGCGCTTTTCTGCGCAATTTCTTGCGCCGATGGAGAACGGCCCCAGCTTTCGGCAACGCGATTAATGTTCTCCTCGCTCCAAAGCTGGTCCGTGACCGGTGGCTTGGAAAGCGCCAGCATAGTCGGCGCAAAGCGCTCACAATAGTCCTTGAGGCCACCAGGCGCGTTGAGTTCGATCGTCTCGATTGGTCCCATGAACGACCATCTGAGGCCGAGACCGTGCGCAATGGTCTTATCGAGATCTTCCGCCGACACATAGCCCTCGCCGATCAGCCGGAAGGCTTCTGAGAGAAGCACGGCCTGCATCCGGTTGAGAATAAAGCCATCAATCTCTTTTTTGACCTCGACCGGCACCTGTCCAACCTGCTCATAGATCGAGCGGGCACGCTGGATCACATCCTGATCTGTCCACGGCGCACCGCTAAGCTCAACGATTGGAACAACATGCGGTGGGTTCACAGGATGCGCAACGAGACATCGGTTGCGCCCGCCCAGGTCCTCGGAAAACCGCGAGGCGACAATGGCCGACGACGACGAAGCAAGTACGGTTTCCGGTGCTGCCGCCTGATCAAGTTCCTTAAACAGCGCAATCTTGTCGGCGATCCGCTCCGGTCCCGACTCCTGCACAATCTCAACCCCGTCGACCGCTTCGGCAAGTGAGGCCGCGGTCGAAATGCGTGCGGCCGCCGACGGCGCATCCTCGACGAGCCCGAGACGGCTTAAATCCTCAAGCGACTGAAGGATGCGCTCAGGCGCGCCAGCCAGCGTTTCCGGATGCGCATCATAGAGCTTCACATCCCACCCGGCACGCGAAAACACGTTGGCCCACGCCCGCCCGATCAACCCAACGCCGACGATTCCGACTGCCGCCATACCGCATCTCCTTGAATTCGCCCATATTGAAGATTGCTAGCATGTCCATCGCGCACCTCGAAGGGGATCGCCCGATGTTGCGGGCCGGTATCACACTCATGAGCAAGAAGACCGGTCCGGGACAGGTCCCACGTCGCGCGCGATCTGATAGGTTTCGATCCAGCGGGCGCAGCACCTGTAGAGCATGATGGAGGTAACGGTGGATCTCGGCATTGGTGGATTGAAGGTTCTGATCACGGCTGGCGCCGGCGGAATTGGGCTGAAAACGGCGCAAACCTTTCTGCGCGAAGGCGCGAAAGTACACGTTTGCGACGTCGATGATGAGTCGCTGGCGCAACTGGCCGATACCGCACCCGGCGCGACCGGAACGAAGTGCGATGTCTCCAACCGCGATCAGGTCGCCGCATTGATCGACACGGCACTCGATGATCTGGGCGGTATCGATTGTCTGGTCAACAACGCCGGCATAGCAGGGCCGACCGGCCGCATCGACGAGATCGCACCGGAGGACTGGGAGCGGTGCCTCGAAGTCTGCATCACCGGCCAATTCAACATTGCGCGCATCGCTGTGCCACATTTGAAGGCCAGTCAGCGCCACCCCTCGATCATCAATTACTCGTCCGCAGCCGGCCGCTTCGGTTTTCCGCTCCGGTCCCCCTATGCTTCCGCAAAATGGGCCGTCGTGGGCTTCACGAAGACACTGGCGATGGAACTCGGGCCCAACGGCATCCGCTGCAACGTCATACAACCGGGGCCGGTCGACGGCGCCCGTATCCGCGCCGTCATCGACGCCAAGGCGCGCGCCGCGAACAAATCGTTCGAAGAGATGCAGTCGGACATTCTGGCGCATCAATCGATCAAACAGCTGATCCCGCCGCAACAATTGGCAGATCTCACAGTTTACCTCGCATCACCCCTGACGAGCCTCATTTCGGGGCAGGAATTCGCCGTTGATGGAGATATGCAGCAACTCGCATGAGGCTCGACCAACGATATCCCGGACGCTTCGATCCACCGCCGCCAAGCCGTGGACCGCCGGATCAGCCGCCCACCGGCTGGCGGCAAGCTTTGTTCCTGGCCTTGGGCCTGATCGCGGCGGTCTTGCTAACCCTTGCGTTGGTCAACTCGGTGGCAGGTCTGGCGACGGCACCGAAACCGTCGCCGGAAGCCGGATTCGATATTCCGGAGTATGCCACGCTCCTCCACTGCAACGCTCATGTCGGTGACGAAATTCTGCGCCTCAAGAACGGCGAGGAGGCTATCAACACGCGCGCCGCATTGCCCCGCCTGCATCGTGACTATCGGCGCCTGCATCGGCTGCTTCGCCAAGTCGGCCGGCGCGACGGAATCCCACCGACAGCGCAGACGAAAGATCTGCGCAGAACGGTAAACGCGCTTCATGACGCCCCCGCCACCAAGTCTGCCGCGCACGAACGCGATCAGCGTTGCCGGGCGTTGGCGCAATCGCGAATTGCACGCAAACGCATCAGCCAGACTATTGTTGGCCGCTGAAAGCGACAGCCGTGCGGCTCAGGTGGCCTCTGCGATCGCACGTCGATTTGCACGACGCTGCGCCCGTAGACCGACGAGAGAATGAACGACGAGTGTCGAAACCACGATCGTACCGCCGATCAGCGCCATACGGGTCGGCTCCTCTCCGATCACAATCCAGACCCACAGCGGACCAAGCACGGTCTCGAGCAGTACGATCAGACTGACTTCCGGCGCCGAGATGTAGCGCGGCCCAAGGGTCATGAGCGCCGTCGCCGGCGTAATGACGACAAAACCCAGGATGAGCAGCCACATGAGCTGTGTGTCGTTCGGTATGACCGGTGGCCCGCCCAGGACGAACGCAGCAGTGGCATAGAGCGCACTGCTCAGCACCACCGCCGGAATCATGTTGATGTCGCGGCGGCTGCGCACGATCGTGAACTTGGCCGCCAACATCACGGCCGTCAGCAGCGCAAGCCCATCGCCAAGGAGTGTTCCCCCGCCAACGCCATCCGAAACGATGATCGCAACGCCGAACATGCCGACGAAGATTGCGATCCAGGTACGTCTCGGAATACTTTCGCCGAGAAATATACGACTGAAGACCGCTGCATGAAACGGCGTACTGGCCAGCAGCACAAGCGCATTGGCAACCGACGTGTTCTTGACCGCACCGACGAAAGTAAGCGTCGTCGCAGCAAAGAAGAACGCCACCAGAAAGCCGGCAAACCCAATCGCCCGAAACGCCTCTATCGTACGTCCGCGATAGAATGCGACGACGAGAATAAAGACGCCGATTGACTGAAAGATCCCCCGCCAGAATGCGGTCGTGAAAACATCCATGCCGATGAGACGCAACAGCAGCGTGTCGGGCGTAAGGAGCAGAACGCCCAGCATCGTCAGCACGACACCTTTGCTGTGAATGGTCATATTCGGTTCACCTGGATGGCCGCGACACGCCCCTCGCCTGCCGCAGGCAGCCGGTCTAAACGAGCCGGACCCACATAGGAAGGCGATATTTGCGCCCGCACCCTGTGGCTGTTAAGCCCGAACGTCAAAAGAGACTTTCAACCGACGAACACACCAAGAAGGATTGAAGCCAGCCATGACAGATGCGCCTGAGATCCCGCCCGAGATGCTCGATGAGATACTACGTGACCCCGAAGCTGTCGCTGCCATGCAGGAACTGGCCGGCCGCGCTGGCATCACAACCCCCGTTGCCGAGATGGGACGTGAGGAACAAACCGCGCTGATTACGACCATGCTCGGGCTCGCCCAACAGTCGGGCACCGCGGTTGGAGCCGACGGCCAACCTCTCGCCGGCCCATCCCACGTTCCACAGGAGCTTATTGATCAGGTATTTTCCGATCCGCGCGCGGATCCGATGTTGCGCGACATCATCTCGCATAACCAGCTGACTGGCGAACCGGCCGACCAGCCTGCCGACGTCAAGGAAGCCATCGTTCGCATGCTGGTGGACCAGGGGGTCATCAGTTTTTCCGACAATGACACCAACTGAGGCTTCGGGTCGGGGCCGGCATTCTAAGGCCCCATTGTACGGGCCCTTTATGCCCCAGAGGTCAGTTGCGGCCAGAACCGTCTGCGACTTCAATAGAGTTCGGTTCGGCCGCTTCAAATAGTCGGCACCGGCCTGAAGCCCAATATCGTTTGAGCGCTGACCGAACCGCCCGCCTTGAGCTGGCCCGCTCACACACAAATTATTGTCATTAGCACAAATGAAATGCCGGCCCCGTCGAAGACGGAGCCGGCAGAAAATCAAATCGTAACCGAGCACGATTTAACGGCGCAGATACGGACAAAGTTTCCGCGGTCCACCACCATATGGCTGGAACGTACCGTCGCTCCACCGGAACGACTTGTATCGGTCATCACAGCGCTCCCACTCATCGCGGTATCGGCGCTTCGAAGCCGCGATCGCACCGCCGAGAATGATGGATGCGATACCAGCACCGATTGCCGGTCCTACCCAGTCTCTGCCGCGACGGCGATATCCGCGTCTGCCGCGATATCCGCGTCTGCCGCGATATCCACGTCTGCCGAACCCACGCCCGCGTCCCCAGCGACCACGTTTGGCGCCACGTCGGCCGCGCTGAGCAACTTTAAAGCTGCCATGCGGCTGCCCGGCTATCAAATTGCCTTGTTTGGACGTTTGCGCCCCCGCGCCAGGCGTTACATCTGGAGCTGCCGAGGCCATTGCAGAAACGCTCGTGAGCCCAACAACCGCTGCGCCTGTCACGAATGTTTTCACTTTCATCACAAATGTCATGTCTTCTCCTTTACCGGCAGCCAATTAAAGTCAGCCGCTCATTATCTAGATGACAACACGACGACAATCGCTCGGTTCCAAATCTGTCTCGACGAAAAGCCACCGTCCGATGCGCAAAAACCGACCTCTCCAATCCGATTCATTAGAGCGGGTCCGACCTTGGTGGATTAGCTTTCGCGATTTCACTGGGATCGGTAGTCCCGTTCTACACCATTGGAGTAGATCATTTTTTCCGGTTTAGCCGGCGACGGCCCCGTTTGAGAGCTTTGGTTGGATCATCTAAGTGAAGCCTTCAAAACTCCGAGCCACTGGTCACTCAAACCGCCTACATCACCGCGCCGACCTGCCATGGCACGAATTCATTATCGCCATATCCAAGCTGCTCGGATTTCGTCTCGCGGCCTGAGGCGGTATCAAGAATGTAGTGGAAGATTTCGTCAGCCTTTTGATCCAATGAAACGCCTTCAAGTACGTCGCCGCAATTGATATCCATGTCTTCCTCCATGCGTTGGTACATGTCGGAATTGGTCGCGAGTTTGATGGAGGGCGCCGGTTTGCAGCCGTATGCGGAGCCGCGGCCGGTCGTGAAGGTGACGACGTTGCACCCCCCGGCGACCTGTCCGGTAACCGAAACGGGGTCGTAACCCGGCGTATCCATGAAACAGAAGCCTTTTTCGTCGACCTGCTCGGCGTAGCGGTAGACACCGTTGAGTGTCGTCGAGCCACCCTTGGCAGCAGCCCCGAGAGACTTTTCGAGAATGGTCGTGAGGCCACCCGCCTTGTTGCCGGGCGAAGGATTATTGTCCATCGAGCCGTTATTCTTATCGGTATACTCACGCCACCATTCGATGATCTCGACGAGCTTGTGGCCAACCTCCGGCGTGCGGGCGCGGCGTGTAAGCAGGTGCTCCGCCCCATAAATCTCCGGCGTCTCACCAAGCACACCGGTCCCACCGTGCCTGACGAGTTTATCGACCGCGAGACCAAGCGCCGGGTTTGCGGTGATCCCTGAATAACCATCCGACCCGCCACACTGCAGCGCCACCATGAGCTCCGAGGCCGGCACCGTCTCGCGCTCGGCGCTGTTGGCGAGCGGCAGCATTTCCTTGATGCGGTCGACACCAGCCTCGATCGCCTTGCGCGTACCGCCTGAATCCTGGATCGTCATGGTGTGCAGGTTATCACCATCCACTAGCCCATATTTGTTGCGCATCCGGGCGATCTGGAAGACCTCGCAACCAAGCCCGACGACAAGCGAGGCGGCAATATTCGGATGCCCCGTGTAGCCCCACTGCGTGCGCTCGAGAAATTCCATGCCCTCGCCGTCGGCGGCCATCCCGCATCCGGTCCCGTGGACGAATGAAACGACACCGTCGACGTTCGGGAACTGCTCCAGGATGTTTTGCCGGTTGCAGGCATCCGCCATGAAGCGGGCAACGGACGCCGAACAGTTAACCGATGTCAGGATCGCAACGTAATTGCGCGTCCCGACCTTGCCGTTGGCGCGCCGGAAGCCCTCGAAAGTCGCTTGCGCTTCGATCGGTAGCACTTCCTCGTTCCGGGCGCCTTCCGCAAACGCATAATCCCGATCGAACTCCGCGTAAGTACAGTTGTGCGTGTGAATATGCTCGCCCGGCGTGATGTCCTCGGCGGCGAAACCGATGATCTGCCCGAACTTGACGATTGGCGCGCCCTTTTCGATTGTTGACGCCGCCATCTTGTGTCCCTTCGGGACCCGTGCCGATGCTTCGACGCCAAGCGCATCCGCGCCGGGCATCAGGCCATCAACGGCGATAATGACATTGTCGCTCTCATGAAGGCGCATGTTGCGTGGTTTTGTCTGATTATCGGTCATTCGGGCCTCGACGTTCGAAGAAATTGGACTAGCGCCTCGTCATCGCGGTGGCGCATGAAGACAACCTGAACGGCCCCCGAGAGCGTTTTCGCCCAGACGGCCATTGGGATAGCCAAGAGGTGGTCATGAGGGGAGCCAGTGACTTAGCTGGCAACCCTGTATTTTTCGATCATGGCTGGATCTGGCTCAAAACCAATCCCTGGCCGGCTCGGAATGGAGACATTGCCATCGACGGGCAACGGGATGTTGGGATCGAGATAACCTTCCGGCCAAATGTAGAGGTGTTCAAATAAGGCCGTGACCGGTTGTGCCGACATGATCTGCAGGGTCGCCCAATAACCCGGACCGAAGTAGGGCGAGTGCGGCATCAACATCTTGCCCGCCTCCATCGCCTGATAGCAAATCGCCATGAACTCGCTGACACCACCGACCTTGGTAACGCTCGGCTGGCAGTACGTAATTGCCGGGATCGTACGTGCGAATTCAACGTGGGTGCATGCGTTCTCGCCACTTGCAATCGCAACGCCATAGGTTTCCTCCAGCGCTGCAAGCGCTGCGGCATCGTCCGGCGGAAACGTTGGCTCCTCAACCCAAAAGAGGCCAAGCCGCTTCATATGAGGCATGAGCTGTGCGGCCTCTTGATGCGTCCAGTTGCAATTGACGTCGGTGACGAGTTGGATATCGGGTCCGCCCCCTGTACGACCTGCCTCGATACAATCGAGCGCGATCTCGTGCAGCTTGACGGTCTTGTAGCCCTCGCTGACCGCCTTGGCAGTGTACTTCTCCACCGTTGCCGGATTACCGTATCTCATAAGGCTGGCATACGCCGGCACGACATCGCGCTGACGGCCGCCGAGCAACTCGCCAAGCGGCGCGCCCTTCTCCTTGGCCGCGATATCCCAAAGCGCAATGTCGATCGCCGAGATCGCGAACATCGTTATCCCGTAGCGCCCATGCAGATGAAGTCGGTGCTGCAGCTCCCGGTTGAACGTGATTAGGTCATCGATTTCGCGCCCAACCACCTGTGGTGCGACCAGATCCTCGATCGCGGCCACGGTCGCCCGCCGGCACGCATAAGCAAACGCGTCGCCCCACCCGACGATGCCGTCTTCGGTTTCCACACGAACAAGAGCGACCTCGAGATCGGTCCACTTCGTCGGCATAAGGCTGGCAACCTTATCGGAACCGTCTTCGAAAGGAATTTTCAGCGGGATGACATCGACGGATTTGATCTTCATGCGGGACGCTTCCTGAGGTTTGTTTGGTCGCTTTTTCTTGCCGAGCTGCGATCCTGACAACACATACCATATTGCTCACCGATCAATGAGACCGGCACCACGATATCCGCCGTCCACCGCGATAATTTCGCCCGTGACATATCCCGACTGCGCCCCATCGAGCAGAAACGCGGCCACCGTGGCGATCTCTTCAGGCACACCATAACGGTTCATCGGTACGTAGCGATGATAGAGCTCGCGCTCCGCGTCAGAGTGCGCGGCTTTCACCATCGGCGTATCGATCGGGCCGGGCGCCACAGCGTTGACCCGGATGCCGTGATCGGCAAGGTCGACCGCCATCACCTGTGTGAGCGTGACCACAGCCCCTTTGGAGGCACCATAGGCCGCCCGGTCTTTTGAGCCGCGCAAGCCCGATATCGATGCGACATTGACGATGGCGCCGCCTTCACCGTGGTCACGGATCGCCTTGGCGACCGCTTTGCCAACATTGAACGTACCGACGACATTGACATCGAGCACCCGGCGGAAATGAGCCGCATCGGTATCGAAGAACGCCTTGAGACCGGCAACGCCGGCCGAGTTCATCAAACCGGTGACCGGGCCGAGTGCGTCCTGCACCTCATCGACGGCACGCGCAACCGCAGCCTCATCGGTGACATCGACGCCCAGCGCCATGGCACCATCCGATAAGGCAGCACGCTCCCGGGCCGCCTCCAGGTCAGCACCATCCAAATCAAAGATCGCAGTGCGCCAACCGCGTTCGCTGAGCAGCCCCGCGGTCGCCGCGCCGATACCGGACGCGCCTCCGCTGACAATCGCAACCCTGTTGCCGTTGGTCATTTACCTGCCGCCCTTCAAACTACCGACGAGCCGAACCCGAACATCGTCAGCTCAAACAATCTGCAGATGAAATCCACCACATGCGCCCGGAGCGTGCAATCAATTGCGGTGTTCTTTATGTGATGGATTGACGCCGGATGCTCGCCCAGATGCTCGTAATGCCCGTGCAAGGAGCTTACTCATGATCTTCTCCGCCACCGACTTCGACAACCACGAGATGGTAATCGCCTTCTCTGATCCGGCCGCTCGGCTCAAAGGCTTCATAGCACTGCACTCGACGGCTCTGGGTCCGGCATTCGGCGGCTGCAGGATGTGGCCATATACCGACGAACCCTCCGCCATTCGCGACGTGCTCCGCCTCTCGCGCGGCATGAGCTACAAGAACGCCATGGCCGGCCTGGCTTATGGCGGCGGCAAGGCAGTCATCATTGGCGATGCTCGTGATGATAAAACAGACGCATTGCTCGAGGCTTTCGGCCGCGCCGTCGACCGTCTCGGCGGGGCCTATATCACGGCCGAAGACGTCGGCATCTCCGTCGACGATATGCGCGTCATCGCAGGCTTGACGGAACACGTCGGCGGCATCCCGCAACCCGATGGCTATCGCGGCGGCGACCCCTCTCCGGTAACGGCCCGCGGCGTATTCATCGGCCTGTCTAAAACGGCCGAAACCGCACTGGGCACACCCGACCTCGCCGGCCTCACTGTAGCGGTGCAGGGTGTCGGCAGCGTCGGCTACAATCTCTGCAAGCTTTTGCACGAAGCTGGCGCGAAACTGATCGTATCAGACATCAGCGCAACCAATCTTGACCGCGCTGTCAGTGAATTCGGTGCAACCGTCGTCACCCCTGATGCATTCAATTCAGTCGACGCCGACATCCTGGCACCATGTGCACTGGGCGGCACCCTCAACAAGCAATCGATCCCGACGATCAAGGCGAAAGCCATCGCCGGCGCGGCCAACAATCAACTGGCAACCGAAACCGACGGCGACCGCCTGCAAGCTCGCGGCATTCTCTATGCACCCGATTACGTGATCAACGCCGGCGGCATCATATCTGTCACAGCCGAACGCGACGAGCGCGCGACGGCAGCATCGGTCGCGAACCAGCTGAACGGCATCGCCGAACGCCTCACTGACATTTACACCCACTCGGAAACATCCGGCCGGCCGCCCCACGAGGTCGCCGATGAAATGGCCCGCGAGATCATCCGCGAAGCCCGGGCGGGGCCGCGTCAGGGTTAGCAACATTTTACGATCAGACAGGAATTTTGAATTACTCTTTTCACGTAAGTTTAGAGAGCGCCCGGCATACTCGCATCATTCAACCTTACTGGAGAGCGCGCGCATGAGCACGTTAATTCAGGGCATTACCAAGCTGTTGCAGCCGGCCGACGACAGCGAATCGAAAGCGACGGCAGAGGCATTGGATCGCGCCATGCAGGATGCCATAGAAAAGCGCGCCGCAGAAAATGCCGCAGCAAAGGGCAGGGACAACACGCTCAAGCCGCGCGTGTCGACCATGAACACCCGCTCATCGACGGTCATCTTCGGCCGCCGCGGCTAGATCGTTTCAGGTTTAGACTGGAGCGCTCATAGGAAGCGCACGCGACCCGCCACATTGTGGCGCCCCTCGGAGGCCGGCCGTGCGGGGCCGTGGGGCCGAGTAGCCGCGAGAGATGAAATCGTTAGATCGTTTCCGCCTTAGTCGGAAACGATC
>CAZWCL010000066.1:0-10899 GCA_964632265.1 uncultured Hyphomicrobiaceae bacterium
GCGTACTTGGAATACCGCGCTTTCGGATCGCCCCAGTAAGCGATTTCGCGGTCGGGCACCGAGAAAATGTCGTCGGTGGCGACGGCGGCTTGCCAAGCGGCGGGCGCTTCGTCACCTGACCATGTGGCGCGGTCGCGCAAAGTGGCCGTCACCCACACTGCAAAGACCACTAGCAGCACGGTGAGGCAGGACAGGGCGGAGCTGTAGTTGTCGGCGAAACGGCGCATGTAATGCTCTGGAGCGGGGTTCGAATTCGAGACGGTATTACGCTGCACGCTGTTGTCGCTCGCCCAAAAATTTGCCCGAACGATGACAGCCACTGGCAGCAGCCGCGAGGCGTTGCTGCTAACATATTGATTTTGTTGTTGAAATAACTCTCTTTCATGACATCATGAAGTCTCCTCGTGCACGTTGCAATCGATCACAGGGACCGAAAATGAGAAACAAGACAAAGCCGCCGCTTCGCCGGCGGGGGGATCGACAGCTAGAGATGCAGCTTAAAGGCTTTTCGCTGACCACCGCGGAAATCCTTTATCGTATGCCGGACCATCCTTCGCTGCTGCAGACCTTCATCTGGCAGGAGTATGATGAGCACCCGACCTTTCCGAAGCTGACGGGCTTTCTGAACTACTGGCGCGACAACCTTGATGGGCGGTTGTTCCATGTTCGGATCGCGAACCGGAAACTTATCTCGCCGACCGAGCTCAGGATGATCGACGACGAATTCGTCGTCCACTGAGGCCGTTGCCGGCATGGGACATTGACCGGCATGTTGCCGGGCCGCCGCTGGTCGCTCGGCAGGGCGCCGGTACGCGACGGGGCGGAGCTTATGCCGGTTGCGCCAATTCGTGGAAGCTGCCGCCGCTCCAGATTCCGCTCGTGCCGTCGTCCCGCTCGGTCAGTAGTTCAAGCAGGTCAAGCGTAACAGCGCGCGTCACCAGCGCCTCGAGCCGGCCACGAATGCGAACATAAGGCTTTACGCCATCGGTACCGGGCTCGATGGCGAAATGAAGCGGGTGATCGCCGCCGCATATGACGACATCGTCGACATTGGTGCGAAAAATGACCGTTTGGTTCTCGCCTGTGCCGCGCACTTCCATTTCAACGGCAAGGAAAGGCGCGTCGGCGACGGACACGTCAACGCGCTCGGCCGGCGTGACCAGGTAGTGGCGTCCATCTTCATCGCGGCGCAAAACCCGGGCGAAGAGGCGCACGAGGGCCGGGCGCTCGATGGGTGATCCGCGATAGGTCCAGGTGCCATCGGCTGAGATCGCCATGCCGATATCGCCGCGATAGGGTGGGTCCCACGTTTCGACCGGTGCGGGCTTTGATGCGTCCTGTTGGTCGAGCAGCCTGGCAAGTTCCGCGATCCGGGTTGTTCCGGCGGCAGCGCCAGGGCGATGGTGGCCTTCGCCACTTAACCGGCTTTCACTCATTAATCATCCGTCCGTTATTTGTTGCGCGATCAACGCCAATCAAGCGCGAACGTTACTTCACCGTAATTTGTCGGTCATAGCGCTTCGATCTAAGGTAGCATCAAGGAAACCCTGAACTGAGAGCCGCAGGCGTTCGTAAAGATAAAGACCGGTTTTCATCGGCTGCGGCGAAACACAATCTCAACACTTTCAACGCGCCACTCTTTGCTCAAGATCACAGTCAGATAAAGCACTCTCCCTATGAACACGATGACCCCTTCGTCCGATCCGCGCGATGGCTCGCAAACGGACGCCGACGAGATTGTCGCGCGCATCGAAGCCGCGGGCCGACGCCTCCAAATCGTACGTGACAGCGCCGCTTCCGTTATCTTCGGGCAGGACCGCGTCATCGAGCGATCGCTTATTACGATCCTCGCCGGCGGCCACGGCCTTCTCATTGGTGTACCGGGGCTTGCCAAGACTTTGCTGGTTGACACGCTTGGGACGGTCCTCGGGCTCGACGCCAAACGTATCCAGTTCACGCCGGACCTGATGCCGTCCGACATTATCGGCTCGGAAGTTCTCGAAGAAGCGAGCGCCGGCGGTTCGCGTTCGTTCCGTTTCATAAAAGGGCCGATCTTCGCGCAGCTTCTGATGGCCGACGAGATCAACCGTGCGAGCCCGCGTACACAGTCCGCGCTGTTGCAGGCGATGCAGGAAAATCATGTGACTGTTGCTGGGGCACGCCATGACGTTCCGCAGCCGTTTCATGTACTTGCGACACAGAATCCGCTCGAGCAGGAGGGCACCTATCCCTTGCCGGAGGCCCAGCTCGACCGCTTTCTACTGCAAATCGATGTCGACTATCCAGGTGAAGACGCCGAGCGGCAGATGCTGGTTGCAACCACGGGCACGGGATCGAACAAGGTTGCCGCTGTCCTCACTGGGGCGGAAATTATCGAGATCCAGCAACTCGTACGTCAGATGCCGGTCTCCGACAAAGTCGTTGATGCGATCCTGGCTCTGGTCCGGTCTGCGCGGCCGGGAGACAGCGCAAGCGAGATAACTAACAAGTATGTCGCGTGGGGGCCGGGGCCGCGCGCCAGTCAGGCGCTGATGCTCGCTGTGCGGGCCAAGGCGCTGCTCGACGGTCGGCTGGCGCCGTCGGTCGACGACGTTGTTGAGCTTGCCGAGCCGGTCCTCAAACACCGCATGGCGCTGACATTCACCGCGCGCACGGAAGATCGCGAGATCGGCTCCGTTATCGCCGGTCTCACCAGCGCACTGGAGTAACGTCCCTTGGCTTTGATGGGCCGCATTCGAAACGCCATTGGCGAGGCAGAACCCGTCTCACCCGCCCGTATGCTCGAGGGCGAGGCGCAGGGGCTGGCGGCGCGCCTGCCTGATCTTCTTGTCGAGGCCATGCGGGTTGCCAATACGCTTGTCCATGGCATTCATGGCCGGCGCCGTGCTGGCCCGGGCGAGACCTTCTGGCAATTCCGTCACTATGAGCAGACCGATGATGCCAAGCTGATCGACTGGCGTCGCTCGGCAAGTTCGGATCAATTTTACGTGCGCGAGCGCGAGTGGGAGGCCGCGCACACGTTCTGGGTCTGGGCGAACCTGTCTCCATCGATGGTCTTTCGCAGTCACCTTGCGCCGGCGTACAAGCGCGACCGGGCCCTGGTGCTTCTGTTGGCTGCGACAGAACTTCTCGTGCGCTCTGGCGAACGCGTCGCTTATCTCGGTTTGAGCCGCCCGAGCGCCAGCCGGAAAACGGCGGTCAGGCTGGCCGAGACACTGTCCGCCAACGAAGCCGTTGGTGAGATCCAGGATGGTCTTCCACCGGCTTTGCCGATCACCCGACACAGTGCCGTTGTTCTTTTTTCGGATTTCCTGGATCCGCCGGGCGAAACGATCGAGCGCATGCGGGCTCTTGCCGATAACGGCGCAAGTGGCCATCTGATTTTGATCGCGGACCCCGCCGAGGAGACCTTGCCCTACGACGGGCGTACGGAATTTCTCAGTCCCGCCGGCGATCTCAACTGGATCGCCGACCGGGTCGACGCGATCCGGGATGACTATGGCAAGAAGCTCGCCGCGCACCGGGCGGAAATCGCCGATGCTGCCGGTCAACTCGGTTGGAGCCTGCTGATGCATCATACTGACCGGCCAGCCGCCGAGCCACTGCTCAGCCTGTCGATGCGGCTCAGTCAGCGTCCCGGTGCCGGGGGCGCCAGCCTCAATCGAGGTGTCGCATGAGCCTTGGCGCACTGGCGTTCTTGAACCCGTGGCTACTTGCCGGACTTGCCGCACTACCGGTCATCTACTGGCTGCTGCGCACAGTTCCGCCGCAACCGAAACAGGTGGCGTTTCCGCCGACGCGCATCCTCGTCGGTCTCGAGAACCGCGAGAAGACGCCTGACAAGACGCCATGGTGGTTGATGCTGATCCGGCTGCTGGCCGCGGCGCTGGTCATTTTTGCGCTCGCTGAGCCCGTTCTCAATCCGGAGCGTGGCAGCGCGCTCAACGGCGGCAGCGGGCCCGTTGCCATCGTAATCGACAATGGTTGGAGTTCGGCTGCTGGCTGGCCGGAACGCACGCGGCTGATCGACAATCTTATCGACGAAGCGGAGAACCGCAGCCGACCGGTAATCATTCTGGCGACAGCGGCGGCGCGGAATACGCCGGCACGGATCGAGGCGCCGCAGGAGGCGCGGCGGCGCGCCGGCGCGCTGTCACCCGAAGCGTTCCCGCCCGACCGCGAAGCTGCGGCCGCGCGTCTTGCCGAGGTTGTCGATGGTCAATCGGGTGTGAGTGTCGTCTGGCTCTCGGATGGCGTCGACCACGGCAAGGCGTCGGTCTTCGTCGAGGCCCTGAGTGGGGTGGCGGAGGGCGGCTTGACGATCGTCGAAAACGGCCCTGATGGCGAGCCACTGGGCCTGATTGCCACAGTTGGCCGCGGCGGGCGCCTCGATGCGACGGTTCTGCGGGTAGATGGTGCGGCGCGCGAGGGTCTGGTGCTGGCTCTATCGGCGCGTGGCGAGCGTCTCGGTGAAGCGCGCTTCAAGCTCGGTGCCGGCGAAGTGCGCTCGAGCGTGTCGTTCGAACTGCCGCTTGAACTGCGCAACCAGGTCTCACGCGTGGCGCTTGCCACGGACCGCTCTGCGGGCGGTGTCAGCCTGATGGATGCGCGCACGAAGTGGAACCGGATCGGACTTCTCTCAGGGACCGCCCGGGAAGAGGCCCAACCGTTGCTCGACCCGCTCTATTACGTCCGTAAAGCGGTCGGGCCGTTCGCGGAATTGACCGAGTCCGATGACGCCAACCTGGCAGCCGGTATTCGCCGCGTTCTTGGTCAGAAACCTTCCATTATGGTCCTCGCGGATATTGGGACGCTCACGGACGAGGAAGACGAGAAGGTGCGTAGTTGGACCGAAGGCGGTGGTATTCTCGTGCGTTTCGCAGGTCCGCGCCTTGAAAAGGGCGGCGATGAGCTTCTGCCGATTCCGCTTCGCCTTGGCGGGCGCGAGCTTGGCGGTGCGCTGTCATGGTCGACCCCGCAGCCGCTTGCTGAATTTGATGATGAAAGCGTGTTCTCCGGTCTTGATGTTCCGGAAGAAGTTCTTGTTCGCCGTCAGGTTCTCGCTGATCCGACGCGGCTGGGCCAGGATGTCGATGTCTGGGCGCGTCTCAAGGATGGTACGCCGCTTGTTACGTCGGCGAAGCTCGGCGACGGGCGCATCATTCTGTTTCACGTTACGGCGAATGCGAAGTGGTCGAACCTTCCGCTTTCGGGGTTGTTTGTGAACATGCTGCGGCGCATCGCGACCCTCGGCAAGCTTGCTGGCGGCGGCGCCACGGCCGGGACTGTCGTTGCTGACAGCTCGCGCCAGAGTGAGACCTCGCAGGCGGTTTTGCCGCCGGTGCAGGTCCTCGATGGTTTTGGGGCGTTGCGGCCACCACCGCCGACGGCGGAGGCCATTCAACGGCGCGCGTTCGGGAAGACGGTGGCGCAGATCAAGCATCCACCCGGCTATTACGGTGCCGCCGGCCGGCCCCGGGCGCTTAACGTGATCCAGAAAACGACGGAGCTCAAACCGTTGCCCCCACTTCCAAGCACCGCGGCACGGCGCGTCTACGAAGGCCAGACGTCGACACCGCTTAAGCCAACGCTGCTGGGTCTTGCCCTGGCTTTGCTGCTTGTCGACATCATCGCTGTCATGCTCCTGCAGGGCGGCCTGTTTGCCCGGCGCGGCAAAGCCGGTGCGGCGTCTGCGGGCGCGCGTGCCGCGGCGCTGGCAGCTGGCGCGACGGTAACAGGGGTGCTTGCGCTCAGTCTCATGCTCGTGGCCGGCCAACCAGCCGCGGCGCAGCGAACGCCGGCCACGCAACCGGCGTCGTCGAGTAATTCTGGTGCCGGTGAAGCGGCGTCTCAGCGCAACGACGCGCTCGCGATGCGTATCGCCAACCGCGTCAGTTTCGGCTACGTGATCACGGGCGACCCGACAACCGACGGCACGAGCGAAGCCGGCCTTTCCGGCCTCGTCAAGGTTCTGACAGCCCGTACCGCAGTCGAGCCTGGCGAGCCTGTCGGCATCGACATAGAAAGCGACGATATCGCGTTTTTCCCGCTGATCTATTGGCCCGTCAAAGAAAACGCCACGCAGCTCTCGCCAGCCGCGCTTGCCAAGATCGACGCCTATATGAAACAGGGCGGCATGTTGGTGTTCGACACGCAGGATTATGGCCGGGGCCTGCCGCTCGGGCTTTCGCAGCGGTTGGACGACAACCAGCAGACACCGCTGCAAAAACTTATCGGGCGGCTCGACATCCCGCGGCTTGCGCCGGTCCGCGAGGGTCACGTTCTGACGAAGGCGTTTTATCTGTTGCGAAAGTTCCCGGGGCGATGGGATGGCGGCCAACTCTGGGTCGAGGCGACGACGGGGGCGGCGCGCGATGGCGCGGAGCGCACCAGCCGGACCGACGGGGTGAGTTCGATCCTCGTGACGGCTAACGATCTGGCCTCGGCCTGGGCACTCGATAGCCGCAATCTGCCCATGTTCCCGGTGGTGCCGGGCGGTGAACGCCAGCGCGAACTCGCCTATCGCACCGGGGTCAACATCGTGATGTATGCCCTGACAGGCAACTACAAGGCGGATCAGGTTCACATTCCCGCCCTACTCGAACGTCTCGGTCAATAACCCCGCCTTTGCGATCAGGCGACACGGAACGCGATATGTCCTCAAACTGGTCACTCGATTTTGCTCCCATGTTGCCGCTGCCCGTCTATTGGGCGGCGGTTGCGGCGGCTGTTATCCTCATCGCCTTGTTGTTCTGGCGGCGGAGCCGGGGTGCTGGTCTCAGGGCACTCGCCCTCGGCGCCCTTATCTTTGCGCTGGCCAATCCGACGCTGCGCCAGGAAGAGCGCGAGAACCTCGGTAACATTGCCATCGTCGTCATGGATGAGAGCACCAGCCAGACGCTGGCTGAGCGGCCGGAACAGGCAGCGGCCATCCGCCGTGACCTCGAAGGCAAATTGGGGCGCATCGACAATCTAGAAGTGAAATGGGTCACCTCCTCGCGCCCACGCAGTGGATCGCGGGCCGGGACCAATGTTTTCACCGATCTCAATCAGGCGCTGGCCGACACGCCACCCGACCGTCTCGCGGGCGTTATTCTGGTCACCGATGGCCAGATCCATGACGTGCCGAAGCAGGCCGACGACCTTGGCTTTGATGCGCCCGTGCACACGTTGCTGACCGGGCGGCCGGACGAATTCGACCGGCGTATCGAACTCGTCAAGGCGCCGCGCTATGGCATTGTTGGCCAGTCGCGCGACATCGAACTCATCATTCGCGAGGCCGGCACGAAGCCCGCGGGCGCCGACGCGCCGCTGCAACTCAGGGTGCGCCGCGAGGGCGAGAACGACGAAATCCGAGCGGTGAGCGTCGGTGAGCGGCTGAAGCTTGCGATGCAGTTTCCGCATGCCGGCCAGAACATCGTCGAGATCGAACTGTCAGCGACCAGCGGCGAACTCACGACGGCCAACAACCGCGTTGTCGTTGTAGCCGAAGGCGTCCGCGAGAACCTTCGAGTGCTGCTCGTATCGGGCAAGCCTCATGCCGGCGAGCGCACCTGGCGCAATCTTCTCAAGTCGGATGCAGCGGTGGATCTCGTACATTTTACGATCCTGCGCCCGCCGCAAAAGCAGGACGGGACGCCGATCAATCAGCTCTCATTGATCGCCTTTCCAACGCGTGAGTTGTTCTCGCAGAAGATCAAGGAGTTCGATCTCATCGTCTTCGACCGCTACGAGCATCGTGGCATCCTGCAGTTGCTCTACTACGACAACATCGCGCGCTACATCGAACGCCACGGCGGGGCGTTACTCGTGGCGGCGGGCGAAGCCTACGCAGGGCCGCAGTCTATCGTGCGCACGCCACTGTTTCCCGTGTTGCCGGCGATGCCGACGGGGGAGGTGCTCGAACAGGCCTTCAAGCCTAAGCTTACCGATGATGGTATTCGCCATCCCGTCACGCGCGACTTGCCGGGCGGTGATCTCAAGGAGCCCAGTTGGGGACGTTGGTTCCGCCAGATCGATGTGACGCCCGAACGGGGCCGGACCGTGCTCAAGGGCATCGAGGACAAGCCGCTGTTGCTGCTCGACCGCAAGGGTAAGGGGCGCGTTGCGCTCATGACATCGGATCACGCCTGGCTTTGGGCGCGCAATTACGACGGCGGAGGGCCTCACACACAGCTTCTCCGGCGCTTGTCGCACTGGTTGATGAAGGAGCCGGATCTCGAGGAGGAGCGCCTGCGCGCGCGTGCCGATGGCCTCGACATCACCATCGACCGGCGGACGATGGAGGATGAAGTCGGGCCCGTCACGGTTTCCGAGCCAGGTGGAAAATCGTCCGAGATAACGCTCGAAAACTCAGGACCCGGTCGCTGGACGGCGTCGCTGAAGGCGAGCCAGCCGGGTCTTTACAAGTTCGAATCCGAATCTGAGACGGGTAAGCTCACAGCCGTTGCGCACGCCGGCGTCGCCGACCCCCGCGAGATGTCGGAGGTCACAGCTACCGACGAAAAGCTCAACGCGGTCATCGAGCAAACCGGCGGCGGTGTTTTTTGGACGAAAAGCGCCGGTCTGCTCGCCAGTGCCGATCCGACGCGTGTGTCGGTGCCGCGGGTCACAATGCTTTCGGCGGCGCGGGTGCTTTCCGGCTCCAGTTGGATGGGGCTACGAGACCGCGAGGCGTACGTGACTCGGGGCGTCAGCCTGACGCCGATGTTCACTGGGCTCATCGCGCTGGCGGCGCTGTTGTTCTTGATCACGCTCGCCTGGTGGCGCGAAGGCCGCTAACGCGCGAGGCGGTGCGGTCTGGAGGGCGCCGCGATGCAGCTTGCGATGCGGCGCTGATTGCTCAGTCGCCGCGCTGCGCGCGAGCCGCATGCGCTATCAGGGCGTCGCGTGGCAACTGAAAATCGCTCGTGATCCAGGCGTTCTCCAGCGCGGCAAGCGCATCGCCGAGACCGGGGCCTGGCGCGAAGCCGAGTTTCATCAGGTCACGGCCGCTGAGCGGGAACGGCGGCGGCTCCCAATCGCGTGCGACGTCAAGAGCGGCAGTCCAATCCGCACCGTCCTCCGTCCCCATGCCCTCCGTTCCCATGCCGTCTGTCTCCATACCGCCCGTCATTGTGCCACCTGTGAACCACTGGCGCGGACGACACGCCATGGCGAGGCTCACCCATTTGGCAAAGTCAGCGCGGCCCAATGCGTAGGCACGCCGGCGGGCCTGGCGGTGATCTGGCGGCGTGAAGGCGCGCTCATCGAGAAGCCGGCCGGCCAGATCAAGGGTTGCCGTCTCCGCACGCGACAGGCGCAGGTGACGGGCAAGCCGGTCCGCATCACCGGCTGTGGCGACAGTGAGCGCGGCAAGACGTACCGCGGGCGCGGTGACGCCGGCATCAGTTGGCCAGCCATGCTGCACGCTCAGGTCAATCAAGCGGCGAAGTCGGCCGATGGTCGGGCAGGCGGGCAGGAACTCGCCAAGCAGGCCGTGCTGCGCCATGATCTCCAGCGTCGGGACTGCTCGCTGGGCCATCAGAAGCTTCATCAGTTCCTGGTGAATGCGTTCGGCCGAGAGCCGGGCCATGCCGCGGCGGTGATGGACGGCGGCTCTCACACCTTCTGAATCCGGCATACCGGCGCCGTACTGAGCAAAGAACCTGAAAAAACGCAGGATGCGCAGATAGTCCTCATTGATCCGCTGTGCCGGATCGCCCACGAAACGGATGCGTCGCGCGCGAATATCGTCCAAGCCGTCAACGGGATCGAAAACCCGGCCGCTGGAATCGGCGTAAAGCGCATTGATTGTCAGATCCCGCCGCCGTGCGTCGGCCGACCAATCTTCGGTGAATGCGACCGTTGCGCGGCGGCCGTCGGTCGATACATCGCGGCGCAAGGTGGTGACTTCGAAGGGTTGGCCGTTACTGAGGACGGTGACCGTGCCGTGCTCTGTGCCGGTCGGGACCACGCGCAGACCGGCTCCCTCGGCGAGCCTAGTGACCACGTCCGGCGTCGCCGTGGTCGCCAAGTCTATGTCGGTGGTCGGTCCCGGATCAAAGCCCAGCCCGCCAAGCTCTGCGAGCACCGCGTTGCGCACGCAGCCGCCGACCGCGCGGACCTCATGGCCATCGCGGCCCAACGCCTCAAAGACTTCTTGCGTGGACGGTAGTTCCAACCAGTTGGCCGTGATGACGTGCGCTGGCTCGTTGCTGGACTTTGCCACGTTGCTCTCCCGGCTGCGCGCTCGCCGCTGGCCGCGACCTTCCCGCCGCCCTTGCTTGGCACCTGGCCGGCCGCGCGACCGTCCTATTCGAATTGACCCGGTTGCAACTTGCCGTCAACCACCGTTGGCGGGCGGTAAACCTGTCCCGGCTTGCCACTGTCGGATTTCTCACTGTAGAGAGCCAATACGGCGGCCATCAAAGCCACGCCAGCGGCAAACAACACCGGCAGAGGCGCTGACGCCAGTGCTCGCGAGACAGTGTTGCCGCGCTCGCCGGAGTGGCGCAGCATGGCATAAATGACGTAGAGAATCGTCGGCAGCAAAAAAAGCAGAATGTTTTCGATTATCAACCGGATCATGCTCTGTTGAGCCTTTCATAGAGGTTCCGGATCATGCCGGCCGTCGCTCCCCATATATAGTGATCCTGGTAGGGCATCGCATAATAGGTACGCTCGCGGCCTTTCACCTCACGCTTGTGAAGCTGGTGGTTCGAGTCCTGCATCAGAAATTGCAATGGCACCTCGAAAGCCAGGGCAACCTCGCGGGTGTCGATCTTCAGGTTAAAGCCAGGCGTGACGAGGGCAACCACGGGCACTACGTTGAAGTTCGTACCTGTGCGGTAGTTATCGAGATAACCGATCGTTTCGATAAAGTCTCGTTCGAGACCAACCTCCTCGCTCGTCTCGCGC
>CAZWCL010000067.1:0-10809 GCA_964632265.1 uncultured Hyphomicrobiaceae bacterium
CGCGGCGGCAATCCATTGATTGAGCCGCAGCCCGACATAAGTTACAAACCACCGCTGAATTCCTAAAACGCAGCCGTCTGCCCCGAGGAGTGCCCCGCATGGCCACGCCGCAATACGTCTATCATATGCACAAGTTGTCGAAGACCTATCCGGGCGGCAAGCAGGTGCTCAAGGATATCTCGCTGTCATTTCTGCCGGGCGCCAAAATCGGTGTCGTTGGCATGAACGGTGCGGGTAAGTCGACATTGCTCAAGATCATGGCCGGCGATGTAGACGATTACGTCGGCGAGGCGCAGGCAGCCGACGGCGTCAAGGTTGGTTATCTGGCGCAGGAGCCTGAACTCGACACGTCGAAGGATGTGCTCGCCAACGCGATGGACGGTGTCGCCGAGAAAAAGGCCATGGTCGACCGCTTCAACGAACTCGCCATGAATTACTCGGACGAGACGGCGGACGAGATGGCCACCCTGCAGGACCAGATTGACGCGCAGGACTTGTGGGATCTCGATAGCCAGGTCGAGCAGGCGCTCGATGCGCTGCGTTGTCCGCCCGGCGATGCCGCTGTCGACAATCTATCGGGTGGTGAGAAGCGCCGCGTTGCGCTCACGCGGCTGCTGCTCTCGAAACCCGACATTCTGCTTCTTGACGAGCCGACCAACCACCTTGATGCCGAAAGCGTCGCATGGCTCGAAAAATTCCTGAAGGATTACGCCGGCTGCGTCATTCTCGTGACGCACGATCGCTATTTCCTCGACAACATCACCGAATGGACCCTCGAACTCGATCGTGGCCAAGGCGTGCCCTACAAGGGCAACTATTCGGATTGGCTCGACCAGAAATCGAAACGCCTCGAAGCCGAGAAGGGCGCCGAAGAATCGCGTTCGCGAGCCCTCAAGCGCGAGCTTGAATGGATCCGCTCGAGCCCCCGCGCCCGCCAGGCAAAATCGAAGGCGCGTATTCAGGCCTATGAAAAAATGGCCGATGAGGCCGGCCGCGAAGAAGTCCGTCACGCCCAGATACAGATTGCGCCGGGGCCGAAACTCGGCAATGTCGTCATTGAGGCCAACGATCTCACCAAAGGTTTCGGCGATCGTTTGCTGATCGATGATCTCACCTTCAGCCTGCCGCCGGGTGGCATTGTCGGCGTGATCGGCCCAAACGGCGCCGGTAAGTCGACGCTCTTCAAGATGCTCGTTGGCGATGAAAAACCCGATGACGGCACCATCCGCGTCGGCGAGAGCGTCGAGATCTCCTACGTTGACCAAAGCCGCGACCACCTTGATGGGAAAAAGTCCGTCTGGGAGGAAATCTCCGGCGGCAACGATCAAATACGGCTCGGTAAGCGCGAAGTGAACTCCCGCGCCTATTGCGGCTGGTTCAACTTTCGCGGCCCCGATCAGCAAAAGAAGGTCGGCCTCCTCTCCGGTGGTGAGCGCAACCGCGTCCACCTCGCCAAGCTACTGAAGAGGGGCGGCAACCTGCTTCTTCTCGACGAACCGACCAACGACCTCGATGTCGAAACCTTGTCGGCGCTCGAAAGCGCGCTCGAGGATTTTGCCGGCTGCGCGGTTGTCATCAGCCACGACCGCTTCTTTCTCGACCGCCTGGCGACCCACATTCTGTCATTCGAAGGCGACAGCCACGTCGAATGGTTCGAGGGCAACTTCGCCGACTACGAGGAAGACAAGAAACGTCGCCTTGGCGATCAGTCCGTCGAACCGAGCCGAATCAAGTTCAAGCGCTTCGAGCGCTGAGCAACGGTCGCGGCAAGCCTATAAATCGATCCGCCGGCCGGTGCAGGGCGGATCGTTTCAAGCCACGCTGTGTTGATACGTCATCCGAATTTGCTAACGGAGGACGCAATGAAAGATGGTCACGAGCGCCGTCATGGCGGGCTTGGTAATTATTGGCAATCTCAGCCCCGGACGACCAAGGTCGTCATCGCCACCGCTTCGATCGCAGTATTGTTGGTGCTCATCGTCGCGGCAGCAGGTCTTACCGGGTAGACCAATACGGACTTACGCGGAACGGGTCTGATTATGCCGCTACGCGCCGCGAGGCCAGCCAAGAGAGCCTGCGTGCGCCGCGGGCGGCTCGTGTACGCGAGGCGCCGCACTTAATTGCCGCAATCATATGCGCTGCTTGGGTGCAGTGTGAACTTGCGGGACGAGCGACGTGTGGCCCATTGCAGTATTGAAGCTGACCACGGCAGTCTTGGCGGCGGCCTGTATTTTATCTGCTGGACAGGCGATGACGCGTGAACCTGAACAAGTCGCCGGCAGCGAATGGCGCCCGGCCGAACTTTGCGGCGTGACGGTTCCAGCCGACACCGATATCTTCCTGCAGTTCCAGAACAATGGCCGGGTGATCGGCCAAGGTGGCTGCAACCGCTTCAATGGAGGATATACGATAGACAAGGCTGCCATTCGCATCGGCCCGCTGATGAGCACACGTCGCGCCTGTGCGCTGGATGTCATGCAACGAGAGCAGGATTTCCTGCAGGGTCTCGAGCGGGCGAAATTGTTCTTACGCAACGGCGCCAGGTTGACGCTCAAGGATGCCCAAGGCGTCACCACGCTCCGCCTTGTCCAACGCGATTCGGAGTGAAGAAACTGCAACCGGCGCCGCGAGAGGTGCGCCAGCCCCAGCCGTTACGGCTATTCCTTCACGATCCCGAATTTGGTTGCGTTACGCGCCGCCGCCGCAATTGTGCCGGCGGGGTCCTTGTCGAAGCGCTTGGCCCCCGCCCGTGCATAGAACATGTAGAGCTTGCCGTCATGCAACCGCCAGATCTCTGGATTGCCGTTGACGACATGGCCCTGGCTGAGCCCTCCCGTGCAATAGGCGCCAAATTGCGGTTGGTAGGCGGTCGGATTGGCTTTGAACGCTGCCGCTTCGCCAGCGCTGGCAAAGCGCCACGACGCCCCGTTCCATGCCACGACGAAATTATCCCCACGCCGCGCCGTGCCATGATTGAAGTAGGCCGTCGCATCATAGCCGCCGATGGCTGGTGCATTGGTGGCCCAACGCGGATAGCTCTTGTCTGCCAGAACAGCGCCGCTGAGGACCGATAGCGCGACGGCGGCTATCAATAGCGCCCGAAAGAATAATTTCGACATCAAACCAAGCTCCCTACGTCGCACGCCGGAATTTCCACAACACGCCGTTCGAGTACGCGCCCGCGCGATAACACGCACCACACGTTTGCTTGACCAGCCTGCGGATTGCGGCCCATGCAGGCCTTTGCGTGCGGGCCGAAATTCTCTATTCATCGCTTGAGAACACCGCGGGCACCCCCGCCACCCGGGCTGATACAGGCGCCGGGCTGCTGATCGAAGTAATCAAGGAGCCCTTAAATTCCATGACCGACATCATCTACACGAAGGTCGACGAAGCCCCCGAGCTGGCCAGCGCCTCGTTTCTGCCGATCATCCGTGCGTTTGCCAAGCCGGCTGATATCACCATCGGCACCAAGGACATTTCCCTTGCTGGCCGCATCCTGTCCCAGTTCCCCGATTACCTGAAGCCTGACCAGCGCGTTTCCGACGATCTGGCGGAGCTTGGCGATCTCGTGAAGACGCCTGACGCCAATGTCATCAAGCTCCCCAACATCTCCGCCTCTTTCCCACAGCTCAAGGCGGCGATCGCCGAACTACAGGGCCAAGGGTATGCACTTCCAGACTATCCCGAGGACCCGAAGACGGACGAAGAGCGTGAGATCCAGGCGAGGTACGACCGCGTGAAGGGCTCCGCCGTCAACCCCGTGCTCCGCGAGGGTAACTCCGACCGCCGCGCGCCGAAAGCCGTCAAGGAATATGCCAAGAAGAACCCGCACTCGATGGGTGAGTGGTCGAAGGACTCCAAAACGCACGTCTCGATGATGTCGGAAGGCGACTTCTTCTCCAACGAGAAATCAACCACCATCGACGAGGCTCACGCTGGTGACGCCCGCATCGAGTTCGTCGCCGCGGACGGCCGTGTGACGGTCCTGAAGGAAAAGACTCCGCTCGATGCCGGAGAAATCGTCGATGCAACCTTTATGAGCGCCACGAAGCTGCGCGCGTTCCTCGAGGACCAGATCCGCGATGCCAGGGAGAAGGGCGTTCTGTTCTCCCTTCACCTCAAGGCGACGATGATGAAGGTGTCGGACCCCATCCTGTTCGGCCACGCCGTTTCGGTTTTTCTGAAAGAAGTGTTCGACAAGCACGCCGACACCCTCGAGGCAGCCGGCGTCGACCCCAACTACGGCATCGGAGATCTCGAAGCCAGGCTGGAAAACATTCCCGCTGAAAAGAAGGCCGAAATCACCTCCGACCTGCGCGCCGCCTATGAAGCCCAGCCGCCGATGTACATGGTCAATTCAGACCGCGGCATCTCCAATCTTCATGTGCCCTCCGATGTTATCATCGATGCTTCAATGCCCGCCCTCATCCGCGCCGGCGGGAAGGGTTGGGGCCCGGATGGCAATGAACACGATACTAAGTGCGTTATACCGGATAGCTCCTACGCACCGGTCTATGCGGAGACAATCCGGTTCTGCAAAGAACACGGCGCCTTCGATCCGGCCAAGATGGGCACTGTTCCAAATATCGGCCTGATGGCCCAGAAAGCCGAGGAATACGGCAGCCACCCTCAAACGTTCATGGCACCAGACGACGGCACGATGCGCGTTGTCGCAGCCAACGGCGACACCATCCACGAACATAAGGTCGAAAAGGGCGACATCTGGCGGATGGCCATGGTCAAGGATGCGGCGGTGCGCGACTGGGTGCGCCTTGCCGTCAGCCGTGCCCGGCTGTCCGGCATGCCGGCTGTCTTCTGGCTCAACGATGAGCGCGCCCATGACGCCGAGGTCATCAAGAAGGTCAACGCCTACCTGAAGGACCATGACACCGATGGCCTCGACATTCAGATCATGCCACCGATGGAAGCCACCCGTCATGCGCTCGAGCGCATGAAGGACGGCCGCGACACGATTTCTGTTACCGGCAACGTGCTGCGCGACTACCTGACCGATCTATTTCCGATCCTCGAGGTTGGCACCAGCGCCAAGATGCTTTCGATCGTCCCGCTCATGAGCGGTGGCGGCCTGTTCGAGACAGGTGCCGGCGGTTCGGCCCCAAAGCACGTCCAGCAACTTGTCGAAGAAGGCCACTTGCGCTGGGATTCGCTCGGTGAATTCTGTGCTCTTGCGGCATCTTTCGAACATCTGGCCGAGGTCAAGAACAATGCGAAAGCAACTGTTCTCGCCGACGCCCTCGATACCGCGACCGAAAAGTTGCTCGACGAGAACAAGTCACCGCGCCGGAGGGTGGGTGAAATCGACAACCGCGGCAGCCATTTCTATCTCGCAAAATATTGGGCCGAAGCGCTCGCGGCTCAGAACGAGGACGCAGACCTCAAGGCCCACTTCCAGCCGATCGCCAAGGAGCTGGCGGCCAACGAAGACAAGATCCTCTCTGAACTCAACGAAGCCCAGGGCGATCCGGTCGAACTTGGCGGCTACTATCACGCCGATGCCGCCAAGGTCGCCTCTGCAATGCGCCCGAGCGAAACGCTGAACGCGATCATTCCGACTTGACTGGAAAAGCTCTGCCGGGAGCGCAGCGCCCGCGAGGTCGCCGCGCTCCCGCCAAGCCCCATCCCCCACTTGTCATCGTATAGGCAATAAACGCACCGGCGAGGGGTGCGGGCGCCTGGCGGGTCGCACTAGACTGACGCTTTCCGTTGACGCGAGAGGGTGCCCTCATGGCCGACATCATCGAAGACGTGAAGCTCGACCTTTTTGCCTGGGACGATATCCCCGCGACGCAATACGGTCTCCACACCGGCAAGTTCGCCGGTCAGAGTAAGCTCGGATTACTCACGATCACGACGCGCGATGGTGTCGTCGGGCACGCCTTCCTGGGCTCGGCCAGCCGCGGTGCGCAAATGGATGGTGAAAGCCTCATTCATTACCTCAAGCCCATCCTCATGGGCCAGAACCCGCTCGAGCGCGAACGCCTCTATAAGCTCATGTACAGGCGCGCCCGGATGACCACCTTGCGCGCGATTGGTGCCGCGGACATCGCGCTCTGGGATATCGCCGGAAAGATCGCGGGCCTACCGATTGCCAAGCTCATCGGCCAGTTCCGCGACCGCTTGCCAGCCTATGCCTCCTCCGCAGTGATGTCGTCACCGGCGGAATACGCCGAAGAAGCCGTGAGCTTCCGGGACGCCGGATGGGCTGCCTACAAGATCCACCCGCCGACGTGTCCTGAAGAGGATATCGATGTGTGCCGTGCGGTCCGCGCCGAGGTTGGCGATGGTTTTCGGCTGATGCTCGATTCGACTTGGGCCTACGACTATCCCCAGGCCCTGCGTGTTGGCAAAGCAATCGAGGCGCTGGGCTTTTACTGGTACGAAGACCCCCTCGACGAAGAAGATATGTTGAACTATCCGAAGCTGCGCCAGCAGCTTTCGGTCCCGCTGATGGCGACGGAATACTCGCCCGGCGGCCTTTACTCTTATGCCCCCTGGCTGATGCATCAGGCAACGGACTATCTCCGTGGCGACGTCGCGGTCAAAGCCGGTATTACCGGCATCCTCAAGGCCGCCCACCTCGCCGAAGCCTTCAAGATGAACTACGAGATCCACCACGGCGGCAACTCTCTCAACAACGTCGCCAACCTTCACGTCGCGATGGCGATCCCCAACACCGAGTTCTTCGAGGTGCTGCTGCCGGACGGCGCACAGAAATACGGCCTCGCCCCCGACATAGAAATCATTGATGGCCACGTCCACGCCATCGACCGCCCCGGCCTCGGCGCCGATATCGACTTCGATCTCATCAAGTCGAAACACGTGGCACGATTTGAGTAGGCTCCATCACGACGCGCCCGTGGTGACTTAGGCCTGCAGAGGTCGGGATGGGTGAGCGCGGCAGTGATTGCCGTCGGCTCAGAACGCGTCCTGTAGAGCGCAAGCGCTGACATATCAGTGAGCGTACGCCACGAAAGGGCTTCAAGTCGGCCAATAGTCCTACCAAATAGTGATGCTTGGACAGGTCCGCTCCAATATACTCTGTCACGCACCTAAAACGCCGTGAAGCGCCGGCTTGCCACGCGTCAGACAGAACTGCGTTCGTTGTTGCTGGGCTCGATGGCAGCGCGAGCATCGGCGAAGTTGGCGCATCGTCAAGCAAGCATCACAACAAAGGCGCGCGACAGTGACCGGCAATTCGGAGAGGTTGATGAGTAGACATCTCGTTGACGACAGCGGCGCAGAACCCGTCGTGAATGCCCTCGGCATGCCCGTCGCAACTCTCATCCACCGTGCCCACGAATGCGGTATAGACACGGTCACCCGCGATGCTGCCGACGCCGGCCTCGACCGTGACGCCCTGGAGGCCATCTTTACCTATTGCGCCGAGCAGCACTGCCAGGCCGCCGGCGCAGCCTGTCGCGGATGCCGCGTGTTTGCCGAAGCGCGCGGAATCGAAACGGTCGATCAGTTCGTCGCAGCACACGAGACGGTGCGGATCGAGACCGGCGAACTGGTTTTGCCCGGCCGCGGCTCTGGTCATGCATCATTTGCATCGCTCGACCAGATGGCGACCCGGTGGGCTGGTGAGGCATATTGGTTCTGGGCACGGCGTGTGCTGCGCAAGCTGCGGTATGGGGTGCGCAAGGCTGACGCACTCGGGGGCGTCATCAAGGCAGCAAACACATCGCCGCCCACCGTCATACTCATGGCCCCCCAAATCTCCGACAATATCGGCATGGCGGCCCGCGCCATGGGAAATTTCGGCCTCGATGAAATGCGCGTCATCCACCCGCGCGACGGCTGGCCGAGCGAGAAAGCGCGAGCCACGGCGTCGGGTGCCGCCGCGATCATTGACGCAGCCGGCCTGCATGACAGCCTCGATAGTGCGATCAGCGACCTAAATTTCGTGGCCGCGACGACGGCGCGCCAGCGCGATATGAGAAAACCCGTCCTCACCCCCGCGGAACTGGCCGCCGAAATCTGCCGCCGCACTGCGGCCGGCCAGAAATGCGGCATCCTCTTCGGCCGCGAGCGCAATGGCCTCGCTTCCGATGAAGTCGCGGTCTGTGACGCTATCGTCATGATACCGGTGCGTCCCCAGTTCGCATCCCTCAACTTAGCGCAGGCCGTTTTGCTGATCGGTCACGAATGGTTGAAAACCACGGATCTGGCGACGCTCGGGCGGGTTACGACCTATGAGAAAGAGCTTGAGCCGGGTATCAATCTCGGACGGGATCAGCCGGCCACCAAGCAGGAGCTTCTCGGTCTTTTTGAGCATCTCGAATCGGAATTAGAGCGGCTCGGATTTTTCAATCCCTCTAACAGCCCAGACATTCTTGTGCGTAACCTGCGCACCATGCTGGGGCGAATGGGCGCGACGGCGCAGGAAGTCCGCACTTTTCGTGGTATTGTCGCCACGCTGGCTCATGGCAAGGGAAAACGCCGGAAAGTGTCCGACTGAGTGCCATGATTATGCCGTCTTTCGAGCCGAACCACCACGCATTAAGGTTTGTGGGACGGCCAACTTGGGCCGGGCACCAGCCCTGTATCGATCAGGCGGTGCCATTGGGAGGTTCAGTCAGTGGCGGGGTTCCGAACGCCCTGAACCAGCCGTGCCGGCCGGCGCAAGCTGAGCCGGATGTGATCAGAAACGAGCCGTTACAAGGGGCTTTCGCGAGATGCGCATGACGAAACGAGTGGGGATTGTGGCGGCTGCGATAACGCTTGGTCTGGCCGCGTGTGTGGCGACCGCGGCGCAAGCTCAGAAAATCAGCGAGAAGTCTGTCAGGACGCTGATGAGCTATGCCTTGTCGTATACGCCTGACCGCTTCACCGGCACTGACGGCAACACGGTGCACATCAACCGCAAGGATCCCGAGGCGGTCAAGAAGATCATGGTACCGCTGGCGAAGGCGGAAGAGACGGTCCTGGCCGGTCGCCTCGCCGCCCACGCGCGCGTTTGCGGTCTTTATGATGACGAAAAGAACACTTTCATTTCGTTCGTGGTCCGCGAAAAACAATCCAACAAATGGACACCTCAGCAGATCATCTACATGCGTGCGTTGTTTTATACGACTGAAATGCTGATGGTCGGCAAGGTGCAGGTCGTCCAGCGTGACGATGGCGGCAAGAAGGTTGTGATCAAGGACGGCAAGGCGGCGATCAAGTCGTGCACCGACCAGCAGCGTGCCAAGGTCAAGCAGCTTATCGCCGACTACATTTCCAAAGGCCCGGACCTGTCCAAGGTCTCCGGTGCGTCGATCGAACCGGTCGAACCACGTAAATCGAATTGACCTGACGGCGACGAACGGGTACTTGATACGTCTGCGCGGGCCTCACGGCCCGCGTAATTATTTGCGCACCCGTGGTTTTCTCAGCTGAAGACCTGTCGTTTGGCCCGATCGGCCGGAAAAGGAGGGGGCGCTCCACAAAAACAGCAAATCGTGCCGGATCGCTCATTGGTTGTGCGACCGTGCGCCGCTACTGGAGTGCTACAAAATGACCAAGCGCGTTCGCGCCAAGCACAAAATCGATCGCCGCCTCGGTGAAAACGTCTGGGGCCGCCCGAAAAGTCCGCTCAACCGCCGCGAGAGCCGTCCCGGCCAGCATGGTGAGCGCCGCATGGGCAAGCTGTCCGACTTCGGCCAGCAACTCCGCGCCAAGCAGAAACTCAAAGGCTATTACGGCAATATCACCGAGCGCCAGTTCCGCCGCCTCTACGCTGAGGCGAGCCGGCTCAAAGGCTCCACATCGGAAAACCTCATCGGCCTTCTCGAGCGCCGTCTGGATGCCGTCGTCTACCGTGCCAAATTTGTGCCGACAGTCTTCGCGGCAAGGCAGTTCATCAGCCATGGCCACGTGCGCGTAAATGGCGGCCGCGTCGACATTTCGAGCTACCGTGTACGTCCGGGCGACGTTGTCGAGATTCGCGAAAAGTCCCGCCAGCTGCCAATGGTAATCGAGGCCACGAAAAGCGGCGAGCGTGATGTCCCCGACTACGTCGACGCCGATCACGGCAAGTTTGCGGCAACATTCGTCCGCGTCCCGGCTCTCGCCGACGTACCTTACCCGGTTATCATGGAACCAAACCTGGTGGTCGAGTTCTACTCGCGCTAGATCATTTCCGGTTTGGTTGCCTTGGCGTGCGTTTCGCGCAAGCTCGATGAATATCAAGGCGCTGCCCTTCCATGGGTGGCGCCTTTTTCATGATCATTGCGTGCGCCATCGGATGCTTACCGAAAGCCGAGACATGCCGTGCTCATGCCGCTGATCGATCAACTTCAATCGACGGGCTTTTACGCCGCCGCGACGAAACCGAGTTGGCCCACCCATAAGCGAACATCGTCATGATCACCGATGCGGCAAAGAAATAAACGCCCGGCTGTACGTCCGCCTCAGTGTAACCCGATGAGTTGACGTAGAAAATCAAGAGCGCCAACACCATTACATCAGTCATCGAATAGCGCCCCAGCCACTCCATCACCGAGTAAGACTTATCGCGAAATTCCTGCGGCAGATCAGGCGACGTCACCAGCGTCAGCAGATAGAATAACTTCAGAAATGGGAACAGTACCGAAAACACCGCGATCACGCCGCACAGGAACAATTCCCCGTTCTGGTAGAGCGCATAGATGATCGTCATAATCGAGTGTTCGTTCGTCCAAACATAAACGGTGGTGAACTTGATCACCGGCAGCGTGACACCGAGGGCGAAGAAGACCGTCGCCAGAATGATCAGCAGGCTCAGCACAACATTGCGCACCGGTGAATAGGGAATCGGTGGAG
>CAZWCL010000068.1:0-10806 GCA_964632265.1 uncultured Hyphomicrobiaceae bacterium
CGGCGACGTGCCGCTCAATTGTGGGGAAGGCTTCATCCGCCATATTATCGGGTGGCGGGAATACGTGCGCGGTATCTACTGGATGAACATGCCCGGCTATACCGAGAGCAACTATTTCGAGGCCGGCCGCAATCTGCCGGGGTTTTACTGGACTGGCGAGACGGACATGGCATGCCTCGCGGCCGCGATCGGGCAGACCCGGGAGGAGGCCTACGCCCACCACATCCAGCGACTCATGGTGACCGGCAATTTCGCGATGATCGCCGGCATCGAGCCCTCCCAGGTCCATGAATGGTACCTGTCCGTCTATGCGGACGCATACGAGTGGGTCGAGGCGCCGAACACGATCGGCATGAGCCAGTTCGCCGATGGCGGCCTGCTCGGCTCGAAGCCCTATGCGGCAGGGGGCAACTATATCAATAAGATGTCAGATTATTGCGGCCACTGCCGCTACAAGGTCTCCAAGAAGACTGGCGACGATGCCTGCCCGTTCAACGCGCTCTACTGGGATTTTCTGGTTCGCAACCGCAACCGGCTCAAGGCCAACCAGCGCCTCGCCCGCGTCTATTCGACATGGGACCGCATGGAAAAAGAACGCCAGAAGGAATATCGCGACAGCGCCCGGCGCTTCCTCGACAAACTCGACGGGGGTGATGAACAGAGTGTCTAGGCGAGAAACGGTTGGTCATAAGATCCGAGCGATCCGCGCGATTCGGGCCACGCGACGCCCCCTTACGGCGTAATCGCGAAGGTCAACGGCCGGGCGGCGGGTCGCGCCGCGGCGGTCTGGCACTCTGCGCCACCGGCGCACGCCCGCCCGCGCAAGAGGCCGTCCATGAAAAACCCGCCGACTTCGACAGTCGGCGGGCTGAAGCAGTTGCGCATAGGAACAACCGGCTCAGACCTTCGCTGAGCGGGCGCCGCGTCGGGCGGCATTGATGGCGTGGGCTCGCGAGATTGCGACGTCTTCGATGATACGCCGGTCGAGGCTATTGATGGTCTTCAGCGCGCGATCCCGGCGGCGTGCCGCGCGAATACTATCGAACATCTTCGCAATCGACGGATTGGTAATGTTGATAGCCGTCGTGGCATTGGACGGGACGAATTTGTATAGGCTCATGATCGTCATCCCTTTTTGGAGTTCGATGGTCAACGGTGCGGTGTTTTCAGAAGGTCCACCCGGCACAAACGCTCTGCACGTTTGTCCGGTGACTGTCAGGAATATGTATCGCAGCATGGTGCGCCGCAATATCGACGGCACGAAGCCCAATGTCTGAAATCCGACATGATGCCGAAGACGGCTAAAAAAGGGGACTGGCGGAGCATGTCGAGCATGCAGAAAATGCACACTTGAACATAATCCAAGCGGCCGCGGCGATCGGCGAGAAACGCGGCCCAAGCGCGATGAGCGGGGCCACGAGGTGGCGAAGCGGCAAGCATGGCCGCCCAACCCGTCATCTCTGGCCGTTACTCTGACTATAAGGCGGTTTCACTCGCCCGGCGGCGTCGGTTTGGTCTCGACGGCCCGGCTCGCGTCCTGCATCGCATCGCTGGCTGCATCGGCGAAGTCGGTCGGCACCTTGGCGAGCTCGGAGAACTCGTCCTGGTAGTCGCGGGCCGCGGTCTCGATGAATTTCGAACAAGCCTGGGGTAAGCCTTCGGGATCCTTCATCGTCTGTAGCTTCTGGGCAAAGGCGGCATCCGCTTCGAGACGATGGCCGACAAAGTCGAACCATTGGCTGTAGGCCCGCGCCATTGTCCGGCAGCAATCCGCATTCCATTGGAGAAGGGAGACGTTGGCTGCAAGCATCGGGGCGAAAGCCTGTGTTGCGAAATTCATGTTTTGCTCCACGAACTTCGTCGAATCCTTATAGGTGCCGGGCAGGTGGGGAGTTTTCTTGGTCTCGTTGGTCATTGGTTTTCTCCATAGCTTGGGTCAGGGCGTTTCGATCAGCTTGTCTCCGAACCGTTCGCGTCCCCCCGGACGATGAGCACTGGCACGCTGCTGCGGGTTGCGACCTCTTGGGCGACGCTGCCGAGAAGCAAACGACTTATCCCGCGCCGTCCATGAGACGCGACCACGATCAGATCGGCGGCGCTTTGCTTTGCCGCCTCCAACACGCCTTCAGCGGGATGGTGCCCCTCAACATGCATTTCGGCGCTGGCAACGCCGGCTTCCTGTGCGGTCCGGGTTGCATCGGCGAGTATCAGCCGGGCACGCTTGTCGGCAATCGACTTGTAGTAACCGACCGGGTCTTTAACGCCCATGTCGGCCTGCGCGGCGACTTCGACGAGTGGCCAGCGGTCCGTCACCGTGGCAATGGTCACTTCTGCCGAAAGTGATTTCGCCAGGGCCAGTCCATGCGCGAGAGCTTTTGATGCAAGCTCGGAGCCATCAATGGCAACTAAAATGCGTCGGTACATGGGATCGGCCTCGCGAAATTGAAAATCAAACGCAGCCGGCAATTGAACAAGGGCGACTATCGTTACAGCACACCAAGCCCCACTGCCTCGAAAGAGTTTACATACTGGCGGAGCGCGTCAACAGTTTGATTGATCTGAGTCAATTGCCGCAACGCAGGATTGCACAAAACTGACGAACCGAAAATGGAGATGTAAATATGCGAAGAGTTCTCGTGGTCGCGATCGCGGTCCTTGGAAGTGCGCAGTTGGTGTCGCCCGTTGGCGCCCAGGAGGGCGCGCAAGGCCGCGAACTGGCGGAGAAGTTGTGTGCGCGTTGTCACGCCATTGGACCCCGCATGACCGGCCGGCATCCAAACGCCCCATCGTTTCAGGAGATCGCCCGAAGGTATCCAGTCTGGAACCTCCAGGAGGCTTTAGCCGAAGGTATCCTGGTCGGCCATCCCGATATGCCGAAGTTTCAACTGAAGCCGGCGCAGATAAACGCGCTGCTGACATATATGGACACGCTTGGCCCGAAGAAGGAGCCTGTGCGCTGAGCGGATTTTCGCGTTGCAGACGCCGCCCTTGCCTCCGCTGCAACTAGAAGAACCCAACGAGCAAGAAAAACGAACTACTCAAAAAGCCAACGACCGGCACCCATCGCGGCACAACAAACGTGCCGGCCGGCGCCCCGTCGCCACGACGTTTGATGTTCCACAGCGCGAGGTTGACGACCGCGAAGATGGTCAGAGTTATCTGCGATGTCGTCTCGGCGAGGCCGCGCAGGGGGACCGCGGCGGCGAGAGTGTAAACGAGCGCGCCGATCAGTACCGTTGCGACCAGCGGGGTCCTGGTCACCCGGTTGACCGTGCCCAAGACTACGGGAAGGCTGCCCTGACGGGACAAGCCATAGAGTACACGCGCGCCCATGATGATCTGAACAATGACGCCGTTGAGCGTTGCTACGATGGCGATGGCGCTAATCATCGCGGGGGAGGCTCCGGTCGTGCGCTCGAAAACGACACTCAGTGGTGCTTCAGCGCCGGCGAGTTGAGCAATCGGAACGTTCGTCACGGCAACGAAGGCTACGAGCACATAAAGGCCGGTCGAGATGACGAGCGTCAGGAATATGGCGCGCGGCAACGTTTTCGCCGGTTCACGGGTTTCCTCGGCCATGTTGACGAGATCTTCAAAGCCGATGAACGCAAAAAACGCGAGAACGCCGCCGCTGGTTACGGCGAAAGCGATCTGCAAGGGGCTGACACCTTCTAGAGGTGTGGGCGTTCGATCCGACCAGACTTGCTCGGAACCACCCAGCACCCCAAAGCCGCCGGCAACGATAAGAAGCAGGCCACCAATTTCGATTAAAGTCATGACGGCGGCGAATGCGACGGATTCCTTCACGCCAATGCCCGCAATCAAAGTCATCGCCACAACTATCAACGGCACGAGAACGGGCGCTGGCACGTCGATGAATTGGCGAACGTAGCCGACGCTGCCGACCGAGATCGCCGCGGCTGAGACGGTGCCGACCGTGACCACCATCAAGCCGATTATCACCGAGAGCACTTGCGAGTTCAGCCCCGCGCGGACATAAGCAGCTTCGCCTGCGCTGAACGGCAAGCGGCCAACAAGCTCCGCAAAGGAACATGCCGAAGGCAGCATGATCAGGGCAGCCAACGCGAACGACAGGGGTGCGTAAGCACCGGCGATTCCTGCTGTCGCGCCAAGCAACACGTAAATTCCGGCGCCAATAGTCACCCCGAGGCCATAAAGAACAACGAGTGGCAAAGTCAGCGGACGCCTCAACTCAGGCCCGGCGACACCACCTCGCGGCTTAGGCGGCGTGGCCCTTGGTTCGGCATGACTCATCGGCGCCCTCGGTACGTCGTCAAAGGTACTGGCGCCCATCGTCTGGCTGACGGAGTTCGGCTGGCGCGCGGAATTTTTTTATTCGCTAACTGAAAGTTCACGCACAGACATTGATCCTGGTCAAAACCCCGGTGCGTTGTGCCTTATTGCTCAGACGGTGCGAACGATAAGCAGTTTTGTCCTTTGCTCGCCGCTTTCCAATTGACGCAAAAAGGGATGTGTTGCGATACCCGGTGGGCGTTCTCAAATCCTACGGCAGTTCCCCATCCGCCCTAATCAAGGGAAGCGTCATCTGGTCAAGAATAGAAATCCTGAACTGACACGCGCGCAGTTGCTGAAAGCAGCAACTCAGGAATTTGCGCGGCACGGTTTTCATGGTGCGCGCGTCGAGCGAATCGTGAAGCGCGCTGACTGCAACATGCGGATGCTCTATCATTACTTCGACAACAAGGAGAATTTGTATCTGAAGGTACTGGAGGCGGTTTATTTTGACATCCGGAAGAAGGAGCGGCAGCTCAACCTCGATGAAGTTGCACCTGGCGAAGCGTTACACCGCCTCGTCCATTTTACTTGGGACCACTTTATCGCGAACCGCGTCTTCATCGATATAGCGCGCAACGAAAACCTGGTCGGCGGCCGCTTCATAAAGCGCTCAGTCGTCATTTCGGAAATGTCGTCACCATTAATTGCAATGATCGCAGAAATCATTCGCCGGGGTCTCGATAGCGGCGAGTTCAGGTATTCAACCGACCCGCTTCAGCTCTACATCTCAGTCGTTGCTCTTTGCTCTCATCATTTGTCTAACGTGCACACTCTCTCGGCGACCTTTCAGACCGACCTGCAAGACCTTGAATGGCTCGAAGCGCGCCTGGCACACATCCAGCTCATGGTTCTGCGCCTCGTCGGCGCGAGCGAACAAGTCATGCCACATAACGGGAAGAGCGTTGCTTCCTGCACGAAATCCTCCAATAAGTAATAAAGCTATTACAAAATTGAACAGGACGTGGATGATGCCATCAGTCGAAAGCCGCTTGCAAAGGATGGGACTCACGCTTCCCGAACGCTGCGATCCCCGTGGTAATTTTCTCCCCTTCGAACGGTCCGGAAACCTCGTTTTCATGGCCGGTCAGATTTGTGAATGGAACGGCGATGTGCCGTATGTGGGCCCGGTGCGCGCGGCCGGTGAGCCGGCGCAACAAGGTGAGGTCTCGGTGTCGCTCGATGATGGGCGCAAGGGCGCTCAGCTGTGTGCACTCAACATGCTCTTCCACCTCAAAGCAGCCTGCCACGGCGATCTCGATCTGGTGACTTCGGTTATCAGGGTTGGAGGATTTGTGAATTGCCGGTTTGGCTTCAATCAATCTCCTCAAGTCATCAATGGCGCATCCGATCTTTTCATCGAGCTTTTTGGCGAGGGCGGGCGGCATGCACGCACAGCAGTCGGGGTCGCCGGACTGCCGGCCAACGCTTCGGTGGAAGTCGATGCCATTTTCGAGATCAGCTAGGTCGCCGGGCTACGCGTCCGGACTACAGGCCGGGTGGATCGATCCGGCCGAGCAGCGTCTCAAGGGATCCTGCCCGCTTAACCAGTGCGGCATCCTTTCCAGGAGGGGACGCGAACATCAAGCCGAGTGGCATGCCTTCGCGGTCCCTGGTAGCGGGAAGCGACAGTAAAGGCCCACCCAGTGCGGTCCAAGGGCTGAGGTAGGACTGATCACCCGTTGTCGTGAGACCTTCGGGGGCCGCACCGGAAACGGGGTATGTCAGCAGCAAATCATATTGATCGAGTTTATTCCAGAACTGTGCCTGCCTACGCTTCAATAGTTCCAATGCGGCAGCATAGTCGGAGGCCGGAATGCCCTCACCCTCGGCAAGTCCGGCCGCAAGCTTCGGGCGCAGTTGATGACGCCGGTCGCCGACAAACGCAAGGAGATCGCGCGCCGCCTCGTATAGCATTATTGTCCGATGAATTGAGAGAAGTTCGGTAAAAGATACGGGCGATACCCGCTCGACAACCGTGTGACCACCATCTGCCAAGCGCTGCTTCGTAGACCGCATCGCATCTCGGATTGCGGCGTCCGGCGCCTGTTCCGGCACTGCAATTTCGGCGATTTGCAGTGTTGCATCCTTATGGGTATTTGGTCTGGCGGCGGATGCATCCGAGATGGTGAATTTGTCATTCAGGATGTCGAACACCGCTTCGATCCAAAAGGCGGAAACCGCGATCACGCCGACCTGATCGAAGGTCTTCGCAAGTGGCGAGACCCCCTGAGTTGGCAAGACGGCCAGCCCCGGCTTGTAAGCCATTGCGCCGCAGTAGCACGCGGGGCGGATCAGCGAGCCAGCCGTTTGAGTACCGAGCGCAAACGGCACAACACGCGCGCCAACAACAGCCCCCGACCCGCTACTGGAACCGCCCGGCGTGCGTGTTGGATCGTACGGATTGCGGCTGGAAGTCGGATCAAGAAACGCAAATTCTGTTGTTCGCGTTTTGCCGAACGGAATCGCACCGGCATCGCGCAATGCGGCAACGACCGGGCTGTCCTCACGAGCCGGCATCGCATCATCAAACGCTGCGCTTCCAAAACGGGTTGGGAAACTCGCAACGTCGATGATGTCTTTTACGCCGAACGGTACACCCTGCAACGCCGACCCGGGGGGCACCTTTGACAAACCGACATCAGCTTCAAGCGTGTCATCGCGTACGACCCAGCCGCCGATCGTATCTTCCCAGTCGCGGGCGCGCTGAACCGCGCTAGAAAGGCTCGCTGCTGATGAATGCCAAGTGTCCATACCGCCTCCAGTCAAACATCGCCCAAGCGGACCGGCTTCCCGTTGGATGATGGCCAGTGCTGTATCGTATTGATCCAGGAATTTACGTCAGTCTCAAACTGGCACAATTCTCGCTAGTTAGTAACTAGCTTCTTACTTACGGAGCTAGATAGGTGCAATTTCAGCAATGTCTGCTCAATGCGCAGGCACATCGATCGCAAACTGCACAAACTCTGAGCAGGACGCTAATGAGATCACCAGCCTCAATGGATGGCATCACCGTGAAGGATAAGGACGATGGTTGAAAAAATGACCAAACAAGCAAGTCGAAGCGAGCGCGGGATCTGGCAGGGCTGGCAGCGATGTACAGCCGCCTTGGCCGCCATTCTCGGTCTCGCCGTTGCCAATGCTGCGACCCCCGCCTCAGCCGCCGAGCTACGTCTGCTTTCGAGCTTCAATGCGACGCAGAAACCAACCTACGCGGTGCTCGAACAATACATAAAGAACGTCAAGGAAATTGGTGGCGACGCCGTCAAAATTACGATCAGCGGACCTGAGGTGGTGCCAATCTTCGAGCAGCTCCAGCCAGTATCGTCGGGCGTCTTCGACATGCTCTACACCCACCCGGTGTTTCATGCCGGCGAGAGCGGCCTGGCCCTGACGGTCGACGCCATCAAGGTCGATCCAATTGCGCGGCGGGCGGCTGGCGTCTGGGACTTTGTCGACAAGTTCTATCAGGAAAAGCACGGCCTCAAGATGGTCGCGATGATGAGCACCAGCATGTCTGGATATCACTTGTTCACCAAGGAACCGCTCTCCGAAAAAGGGGACCTGGCAGGGCGGAAGGTCCGCGGCACACCTACCTATCATGGCGTCATTCGCGCCCTGGGAGCCGAGCCGGTCGTGTTGCCGGGTTCCCAGATCTATTCGGCGCTCCAAAAGGGCATCGTCGATGGTGCCGGCTGGCCGGCCGCCGGCATGGTCTCGATGAAGCACTACGAAGTTGCCTCATACCGCTTGCGGCCGACCTTCGGCGTCGCGACGCAGCCGGTTTTTATAAACATGGCCGCCTGGAAAAAGCTGAGCGAAGCCGAGCAGAAAATCTTGTTGGACGCGGGCGAGCGGACAGAGCTGGAGATGCCGTGGCTTGGCAACAAGATCCAGGAGGCAGAAGATTCAAAGCTAGATGAGCTCGGTGTAAAGATCCTCACGCTTTCCCCTGAAACGGGAACGAAAGTTCAGAAAGCCTTCATGAAAAGCATTTGGGAACTCGGAGACAAATGCTGTGCACCGGCGGCCGCGCAATTGCGCGAACTCGCCTTGAAAGCCGGGCTCACGGAATAATTCGTCGAGTTCGTTTCAGGACAATTCAACGGGCGGGGAAAATCGGTTGCCAGAACATCACGGAGAGGGGCGGGGGCAGGGGCAGAGTATGTTCCTGCGTCTTTTCGATGGCTTGTTGCTCGCCGGCGCTCGTCTCGCGGCAGCCGGTCTCGGTCTGATGGTAGCTGCGTATACGTACGAGGTTGTCGCCCGCTATCTATTCAATGCACCGACGTGGTGGTCGGCCGAATTGGTTGCCTACCTCCTCTGCATCATGACTTTTTCGATGATGCCCTACGTCACGGCCACGCGCGCTCATGTGGCCGTGACCATTTTTTTGGACTTTCTTGGTCCGCGTAACAAGGTGCCGGCGGAGCGCGCGATATGGTTCGTGGGCTTTCTCGTATGTGCGGCCATGGCATGGTTTGCGGGTGGGGAGACCCTGCGCCAGTTCACGCGCAATATCCAGATGATGGCGGCCCACCCAATCCCGAAATGGTGGATCTCGGTCTGGATCGCAGCCGGCTTTGCGTTGTCATCTCTCGCATTCCTTCGTTTGATGTTGGTGGGACCTGTCGCATTGGCATCTGACGAGGCCAGCACAGATGACGGTGCTGCCTGATGGAATGGTGGCTGACACTGACGATGATCGGCACGCTGCTGCTGGCGTTGTTCTTCACCGGCATGCCAATATTCCTGGCCTTTCTGATGATCAACGTCGCCGGTGTGCTCATCTTCCTGGGGCCCGGCGCGTTCGGCATGGTCGTCAATTCCGTTTTCAACACGACGACCACGGGGACGCTTACCGCGATCCCACTTTTCATTCTCATGGGCGAGATATTGTTTCGGTCTGGTTCCACGGACGTCTTGTTCCGGGCCATCGACCGGCTCGTTGCCAGTATTACGGGCCGGCAATATGCCCTCGCCATGGTTCTGTCGACGGTGTTTGGGGCGCTATCCGGGTCGAACATGGCTGTCGCCGCCATGATGGGGCGCACCATTTATCCGGGCATGATCGCGCGTGGCTACGATGAGAAACTTTCAATCGGGGTGATCTTGGCTGGCGCCAGTCTTGCCCCGATTATCCCGCCGAGCGTGCTGGCAATCATCATCGCGACCCTTGCCAACGTTTCCGTCGCCGGCCTTCTTATCGCGGGCATTCTTCCCGGCCTTTTGCTGTCGGGTATGTTCCTGTCTTACGCGTTGCTTCGCTGTGCACTAAATCCCCAGCTTGCTCCACCGGCGGTCGGCGCTGGCACGCTCTCTGAGAGCACGGAGGCTCTCGGCTTCCTGCTCCTGCGCTGCCTGCCCTTCGGCATCATTATCTTCGCCGTCATGGGCTTTATTCTTGCGGGGGTCGCGACGCCGTCCGAATCGGCTGCAACCGGGGTCGTCGGCGCGATCATAACAGCCGGACTGTTCGGCAACCTCTCGTTCAGACTACTTTGGAACAGTCTTTTTCAGTCCGCTTATATTGCAAGCATGATCCTCGTGATCATGGCGTCTTCTACGATGTTCAGCCAGCTTCTCGCGTTCAGTGGGGCGACCAACAGCCTCGCCGCAATCGTTGGGCAAAGTTCTCTCGATCCGGTCTGGATCTTTCTGATGATGATGCTGATCGTCTTCGTGTTCTGCATGTTCATCGATCAGGTCGCGCTCATGCTGGTCGTCATACCGGTTTATATGCCGTTGGTTGGCGTGCTGCAGTTCGACGAGATCTGGTTTTGGCTTTTGATGCTTTTGAACGTAACGATCGGCGGCATGACCCCGCCTTTCGGCTACGCGATCTTTGCTTTCAAAGGTGTGGCGCCGGATACTGATCTGCGGACCATCATTCGCGCGACGTATCCCTTTATCGCGCTATTCTTACTCGGCATGACGCTCATATATCTTTTCCCGCCCATCGCCACGAGCCTGCCAAGGCTACTCGAATAAATAAGAAATTCAGTGGTCTGCTTTATCCCCTCGGATGCTGGGCAGGTGAACCTGTTTGTCCTTTAGAAACCAGCCTTAATCGAGCCCGGCGGCGGCGGCCGAAACCGTGTTCGAGACCCAGCTGCGACAGCAATGAGACTTGCTCGGACGATACAGCGTGCGCTGGCGATCAGGAAAATTCCCGGCGGCGTGGCACGAATGCCGGTTTGAGTTGTTCATGGATGAACTGCGTATTTTGACACGCCGTTCAATATGGATACCGCATTGTATGAACGAAGAGATCCTCAAAGCCATCCCAGCCCAAAAGGATCGCCAGGACGAAGGTGCGAAAGCCCATGACCACGGAGGCGCTCGGAAAATCTCCGGTCGTCCGATCGGTGGGCGTATCGCTATCGAAGCGATAGCACCTCAAATCAACGGCGGAGACTTTCCAGCCAAACGCGTCGTCGGCGAACAACTCGATATTGAAGCGGATATCTTTTCGGACGGACACGACAAGAT
>CAZWCL010000069.1:0-10789 GCA_964632265.1 uncultured Hyphomicrobiaceae bacterium
AACTCTCGGTTCGGCAAACCAGTGAGGCTGTCCTGAACGGCGTCCTCCATCAGGCGGGCCTGGGAGCGCTTTTGGTCGGTTACGTCGCGCAACAGTCCGACGCAGCGCAGCGAACGACGGTCCGACGTCGGTATGCTCGCTGCTTCGAGATCGAACCACCGGTAGTAGTTATCGGTATGGCGCATACGAAAGTCAGTTCGGATTTCACCGCCATTCTTGTTCTGGACCGACCACAGCAGCACGTTGAAGCGCTCTTGGTCGGCCGGATGCATATAGCGCACGAAATCCTTCGCCTTGGTGCACAGTTCCCCGACGTTGAGGCCAAGGGCTAATTCCACGACGGGGCCGACCTTGATCTCGTCCCGGCGTGAATGCCACTCCCATACAGCAGCGCCGGCGCCCTCCACCGCCAGCGAGCGCAATTGTTGCTCCGAGGGCGCTGCGCCGTAATGGGCTTCAACCGAGCGAAACGCAAACTGCGTAACGGTGAAGCCTATCAACACGGTAATGAGAACAAGCCCGGCGACGAGCATCGATACGACAATGTCACCGTTCAGTTTGCCCGTGAGGGCCATTGCCGTGCCAAACAGCCAGACGAGAAACAAAAGCAATGTCGGGATTAGCGCCAATGCGCGGTCCTGACCGCGGAACGCGAGGAAAAGGGTGAGCAGGGAGCCCACCACGCCCAGCGCCGCGAAGGACAGCCGAGCAAAGGTCGAGGCGAGGCGCGGGTCGATGACGGCGACGAATACCAGCGCCAGCTGAGCGATAATCCAGACGCTCGAGATCATGCGTGCAAAGCTGTGCCAACTGCCAAGACGAAGGAATATATGCAGGAAGATGGCGAGACTGGCCGCCACCGAGGCTTCCGCGGCGGCGCGATAGACGGAATTGTTTTCAGCGCTAATCTGCAGCAGCTTGTGCCAGAATCCGAAATCGACGCACAGATACACGAGCACACACCACGTCACCAGCGCCGCGCTCGGGAAAATCGCCTTGTGGTTGGCGGCGAAAACAGCCGTGAGAAAGATACAGAGCAGGCCCGTGATGCCGAGCATGATGCCATTAAACAAACGCAGTTCGCGCACGTGAAATTCGTAGGCCAGAGGCTCCCACATCTCGATGCGTGAAACGCGCGTCGACGCCATTTCGGCGGCATATGTAATCGTCTGGCCCGGGTCGATGGTGATACGGAAGATGTCGGCGCGATCGTTCTCAATCCGCTGCGGGAGGAAGCCGACGGATGGGGTCAGCTGCGCCATGCGCCGCGAATCGAGATCGGGCCAGATCACCCCGGAGCCGATCAGGGTGTAGCGCTGCACCGTAATCCAGCGCTCGATGGCCTTATCGGTCTTGTTGGTCAGAGCAAACACGACCCAGTTCGGATTGGTACCCGGTGTCGTGGCTTTTACCACCATGCGCCGGCTGATGTTGTCGGCGCCGGGCGCGGTGTCAATCTGCAGTTGATCACCACGACCGCCGATAGCCAGTCCGCGCGTCGTGAGGTCAACGCGATCCTGGCCACCCGTCACGGGAATCGCATCGAGCGCATGCGCTGTGACGGCTCCCTGAAACAGCAACGCCAGCGCGATGCAGAGAGCACAGAGCGCTCGTGCCGCGGCGCCGGGGACCCTTTTGCTCGCGTCGCTCGTCCCCACCAATAGGGTTCTCGCGCGCACGCTCATGGCCCGCCACCGTCGCTTACTGCAGGTTCCAGCGTGTCATCGACGCTGTCGTCGAGCATCCGGGGGTCGTCGCTCAACAGCGCGAATAGCAGATGGTCCCGCCACGCACCGTTGATCTTGAGATAACGCCGCGCCAGGCCTTCCTCGATGAAGCCGTTACTGCGCAGAACCGCTATCGACGGCGCATTGTTTGGCAAACAGGCTGCCTCGACACGGTGCAGGCGCAGATCCTCGAAGGCGTAGTCGACAGCCAGCGCCACGGCGCGGCGCATGTGGCCCTGCCGCGTATAACGGTAGCCGAGCCAATATCCGAGCGCGGCTGCCTGCGTGACGCCGCGGCGGACGTTGGACAGCGTCAGGCCACCCATCAAGGCGCCGGTCTGCTCGGCAAAGATGAAAAATGCGTAGCCGAGATCTTCGCGCTGATCGCGCTGGTAGTAGCGCAGCCGGCGCCGATACGCCCACCGGCTCAGTTCATCACGAGACCATTTCGGCTCCCATGGCGACAAGTGCTCGCGGCTGACCTCGCGCAGTTCAGCCCATGCGGCATAATCTGAGGGCAGGGGCGGGCGCAACAAAAGGCCATCGCCGCGCAGCAACGGCGGTGCCTCCAGTGCGAATCCTGTCTTCAAGAACGCCATCCTGTTCCGTTCAGCTCGCTTTCACAGGCCAACGCGGCGCTGGCACGCCAGCGTTTAACCTAGCATCACAATCTAGCCTGCCAAGCGATCCCATGTTTCGCTTGCAAAGTCAGCAGATCGATCACCATTGCCCACGACCACCACGGCCGGGTTGGCCGCGCCGATCAGCGTCTCAGCGAAGCTGCGCACGTCGTCCGCGGTCACCGCCTCGACATTCTCGATGAGTTCGCCCGGCTCGAGAAGCCGGCCGAACCCGATCATTTGCCGCGCCATCTGTTCGGCGCGCGCCGAGGAGCTTTCCAGGCCCATCAGGAGGCCGGCCTTGAGGCCCGCCTTGGCGCGCTGCAGTTCCAATTCCGAGGGATTGTCGTTGGCGGCGCGGTGGAGTTCGTCATAAATTACGCCGCGCAACTCATCCAGCTGCTCTTCGCCGGTCGCCGCATGGATATTGAACATGCCACCGTCAGCGAGGCCCCATGCACTAGCGTAGATCGAATAGCAAAGCCCCCGGTTCTCGCGCGCCTCCTGGAATAGCCGTGATGACATACCGCCCCCAAGAATGCCGGTGAACACCTGGCATGCAAAAAACTGCCTGGCTCGATAAGACGGGCTGTCGAAGCCAAGCAAAAAATGACTTTGGCCGAAAGTCCGGTCGGAACCGCGGGCGCCGCCAATGAAGCGGGCCGGGGCGCCGTCTTCCCCCTTGCACTGAGCAAGGCGGCCAAATTTGTCGCGAGCGTGGCGGACGAGTTCGTGGTGGTCAATCGCGCCAGCGGCAGCGACAACCATGCGCGTTGGCACATACTGGCGTTTCAGATGAGCTTCAAGATCCCGGCGGCTGAAGCCTGACACACTTTCAGGCGTTCCGATAACCGGGCGGCCGACGGACTGGTCAGTAAAGGCTGCTTCCTGCACGAGGTCGTAGGCAACTTCGTCGGGGACGTCGTAGACACCCGAAATTTCCTGCAAGACGACATCCTTCTCACGTTCGAGTTCGACTTCGTCGAGGGTCGAAGCAGTGAGTATGTCAGCCAATATGTCGAGCGCCAGTTCGTGGTCGCCTTCGAGGACGCGCACATAGTAGGCCGTAAGCTCGAGGCTCGTTGCCGCGTTAAGGTCTCCGCCGACCTGCTCGATCTCTTCCGCGATATCACGGGCCGAGCGTCGCTGCGTACCCTTGAATGCCATGTGCTCGAGCAAATGCGAGATACCGTGTTCGTCGGTACGCTCATTGCGGGATCCGGACGCCACCCAAACACCGGTCGAGACGGTCTTGAGATGCGGCATGGTGTGGGAGACGACGGTCAGGCCGTTATCGAGTATCGTTTGCTCGGTTGTCATACGTCGGCGTTGCTTTCTCAGGGGTGGTGCTTGCGATCCAGCTTGTCCGGACGCCAGTGGTCCGGCATCACGGACGTCAGTGTGCGGTCACCCGGGTTATGGTGCGAATGTGATTTTCGACGGCGGACAGGTCGTTCGGTATCGGCGTGGCCCGTTCCTGTGCCGATAAGAGGTGGCGCAGGCGGTCCGGCAGCAGCGTGGGCGTGCCCATGATATCCTGCATCGCTTCGGTAAACTTGGCGGGGTGGGCGGTCGCCAGAACCACTTGAGGGACACGGCTGCGGTCTTCGTGCGCTGCCGCCGACCGTGTGGTGGCCTCGCTTGCGAGTACGCCGCAGGCGGTGTGCGGTTCGAGAAGGTAGCCGCTCGTCTCGTGCATTCGGCGGATGCAATCAGCGACCGCGCGCTCGTCCGCCCGGGCGGCGGCGAAATCCTCGCCAAGGCGCGCCGTCCCGCCCGAGACCTCGAACCGGCCGGACTGCGTGAGCGAGGCCATCTGGGCGCGCACGAGCGCTGCATCGCGGCCCTGCATCTCGAACAGGTAACGTTCGAAGTTCGATGACACCTGGATGTCCATGGATGGCGAGGAGGTCGCGATCACGCTTCGCTTTTCATAATTGCCGGTCTCTATAGTGCGCGGCAGGATATCGTTGGCGTTCGAGGCGATAACGAGGCGTTCGATCGGCAGACCCATCCGTTTTGCCGCATAACCCGCGAAGATGTCGCCGAAGTTGCCCGTCGGCACGGCGAACGACACCGGGCGCATCGGGGCGCCAAGCGCGGCGGCGGCGGCGAAATAGTACGTAATCTGCGGCACGATGCGGGCCCAGTTGATCGAGTTGACGCCGGAAAGCGCAACCTCGTTGCGAAATGCACCGTCATTGAACATCGCTTTGACCAGTGCCTGGCAGTCATCAAACGTTCCATCGACAGCAAGACTGTGAACGTTATCGTCCGCGGGCGTCGTCATCATCCGGCGCTGGACGTCGGAAACGCGCCCCTTGGGGAAGAGCACGACTATGTCGACACTCTCGGAGCCACGAAACGCCTCAACAGCGGCGCCGCCAGTGTCGCCGGACGTCGCGCACACGATCGTTGCACGCTGGCCGCGCTTCACGAGGATATGGTCCATCAGGCGCGCCAGGATCTGCATGGCAACATCCTTGAAGGCGAGTGTGGGCCCGTGAAACAACTCCAGTATGAACCGTCCGGGCGCGATCTGGACCAGCGGTGTCACGGCCGGATGGTCAAAGCTCGCATATGCTTCCCGGCTCATCGCAAGAAGCTCATCGCGGGCGATCGCGCCCCCGGTGAACGGTGCGATCACGTCGACGGCAACTTCGTGGAAGGGCCGTCCCGCAAAGCCCGCTATCTGATCCGGCGAAAATTCCGGCCAAATTTGGGGCACGTAGAGTCCGCCGTCGCGGGCAAGCCCCGCCAGCACGACGTCTTCGAAGCCGAGTTCCGGCGCTTCCCCGCGGGTCGAGATGTATCTGCCGCTCGCCACTGCTCCTCCGAAACTTATTGTGCCGGATACACCTATTCGGCTTCATCCGGTCAGTGCCAACGTCGTTTACCTATCATACGCCCGTTCCGACGATATCGCACCTTGCAAGCAGAAAAACGGTGGATAGCGCCAGCACTCTGCGCCGGTTCTCATCGGCCAGGGCAATACGCCTGGAAGTCGTTGTGAGCGGAAACTTCACTAACGCTGACGGCGCGGCCTGATTCGTCCCCAGACGAACACCCCGTAAACGGCGGCCAACGTAGCGGCGAGCCCCCACCATGTGAGGGCATATTCAAGGTGGCGATTAGACAGCGTCAGCGCCTGGAGACGCGGCTTCGGTGCCGCCTCGTCCCCAGTTGGCGTCTCGGCTTCGACGAAAAAGGGCGCAAAAGCCACGTCTTCACCCATTGAGGATCGCAGATGTTGCGCCATGGCATCAAGATCGCGAGCATACCATTGGTTCTGATCAATATTTGGATCGCTCGCCCACGGGTTCGGCGCCGACAGGCGGATGCGGCCCGTCACTTCAACCTCGCCGGCCGGCTGACCGCCGGGACGCTCGTCACGATTTTTCATACGTTCCGGCACGATGCCGCGGATGACGAGGACGTGTGTCGCCGCGCGGCCGCCTAGACCGGCCTCGCGGGAAGGGGCTTGGACGATTCGCAGCGGTGTTACCACGCTCCAGGCCGCGCCGCCCGGCTGCGGGCGCCAGACATGCATCTCGCGGGCGTGCTCGAAGGCGCCCTTAACCGTGACGCGCTTGAAGCGAAGTTCATCCAGGTCTTGTGCGGCGGTGGCGCCACCTTCGAGGCGCTCGCGTGCGGGGAGCACATTCATCCGGACCGGATCAGCGTTTGCGGCAGCGGCAAGGTCGGCGAGCAATGCCTCCTTCCAGTGCATACGCTCCCACTGCCAGAAACCAAGGGCGATCAGTATGGCAATGGCGACAACGGCGGAAAGGCTGAGCCAAATGAGGCCACGCTCGCCGCCGCCCGCGCTGCCGTTGTCTGCTCGCTCACTCATCGGGCCGCGTGCTCTGAGAAGCTTTGTGATGGAACTGGAGCGCAACCAACAGCGCTTTCAGTGGGCGCAGCATACCAAAAGCCAACGCCAACGTGACGGGGACCCAAATCAGCGCATGCACCCAGATTGGGGGGTGCAGTGAGAATTCGAGCAATAACGCGCCTCCGAGCATCGCGAAGCCCAGCAGCATGATCACGAAAACAGCCGGCCCATCACCGGTGTCGATGAAGCCATAGGAAAGACTGCACCGGTCGCATTCGGCGCGCAGGTCAAGGGTGAAGCCGCCGCGAAAAAGCTGGCCCTCGCCGCAGCGCGGGCAACGGCAACGCAGGCCGGCGCTATAGGGGGAGACGGACTGACCGGTCAAACTCGGCTTCTCCTTTACGCTTTCTGCCGACGCCGTCCGATCGTATCGCCCGGAAATAGGGACGCGAGGTCAAGCCGAGCGGCGCCTGAATCGGTTCCGCGAACGCAAACAGGCGGCCATAGGCCGCCCGTTCGCTTTTTCCTTGCAGAGCCGGGCTCGCATCACGAGCCGGCGCCAAACACATAAATCGCGAGGAAAAGGAACAGCCAGACGACGTCGACAAAGTGCCAGTACCAAGCCGCTGCCTCGAAGCCGAAGTGCTGCTCGGCGGTGAAGTGCCCGGCGATCGCGCGGAACAGGCAGATTGCCAGGAAGATCGTCCCGACGACAACGTGGAAACCGTGGAAGCCGGTCGCCATGAAGAACGTCGAACCGTAGATGTGGCCCGAAAACGTGAATGCTGCGTGACCGTACTCGTAGACTTGGCAGATCGTGAACAGGATACCGAGCAAGACCGTCGCAGTGAGGCCCCAGATCAGCCCCTTGCGGTCGTTATGCAGTAGAGAATGATGCGCCCACGTAACCGTCGTCCCCGAAAGTAACAGGATCAGCGTATTGACCAACGGCAGGTCCCAGGGATCAAATGCTTTCTGGAAGTTGTCGCTGGCGACGGGCGGCCACTGCCCGCCCGTCAGTTCGTTGCGCTCAACCAAGCCGATCACCGATTGATCGGACTGCCCAACGACGGTGCCGTCCGGTCCGTAGATCGGCATATTGGCGACACCCGCCGGAAACAGCGCCACGTCAAAATAGGCCCAAAACCAGGCGACGAAAAACATCACCTCAGAGGCGATGAACATCAACATACCGTAGCGCAAGTGAAGCTGGACGACTGGCGAGTGATCACCCGAATGAGCTTCCTTGATGCAGTCGCGCCACCAGAAAAAGGAGACGGCGACGATGCCTGCGAGACCGATATAGAAAACTGAAGGTCCCGTCATGCCAAACAGGCCCTCCTGGCTTCCGCTTATCGTACGCATCCAGATGATCGCGCCGATGGCCGTTACGAGCGCTCCGAGCGAGGCAAGAATCGGCCAAGGACTCGGATTGACGAGATGGTAATCATGATTTTGCGTATGGCCGTCTGCTGCCATTGGTCGTCTCCTTGATCCCGCCTGAGCCGTGCGTCAGTCGCAGCTAGCCGGTAGTGCCGTTTTTTCGATTTATTATTGCCGCGTCCGGCGTGACCGAGGCGGCGTTCTTGTTCTTCACGGGGAAGAACGTGTACGAAAGTGTAATTTGCGAGATCGAACGTGCTGAGCGATCCTTAAGCATCTCGGGATCGATAAAGAAGCTCACCGGCATCTCAACGCTCTCTCCCGGCTGTAGCGTCTGCTCGGTGAAACAGAAGCATTCCATCTTGTTGAAGTAGCCGCCAGCGGCCTCCGGGGCCACATTGAAGGTCGCAGTTCCGGTCAGCGGCTTGTCGCTGGTGTTCGTCGCACGATAGAAGGCGAGTGTGTTCTCACCGATCTTGATGTCGACCGTGTTCTGGACCGGTTTGAACGCCCAGCTAAGACCGCTCGACACGTTCGAGTCGAAGCGCACCGTAATCGACTGGTCAAGAACCGTGCTTGACGCCTCCGTGGCCCGCTGTGTCGTGCCGGCGAACCCAGTCACCTGGCAGAATAGCTGGTAAAGCGGCACCGACGCGAAAGCCAGGCCAAGCATCGCGCAAGCAAATACGGCGGCGCCGGCGGCGGTCCGCGCTTTGCGGCGCGAGTGAACTTGCTCGTCCGATGTTTTTTCCGCCGTGTCGTACATGTCAGACATAACTTACCCGCCTTTCCTAATTGCCATCGCCGCCACCCATCTTCACGAGGGTGATGACGTAGAACAGAAGTGCGAAAAGCGCGAGGCTTACCGCGATGGCGATCGACCGTTTGCGCTGACGCGCCTTGTGCTCGTCGTCAACGCGCGTCACCTGTCGATCCGGCACCTCGTCCTTTTGCGCCTCAGGCGTCGGCCCGCGATCGTGCTTGTCATCTTCCGGATCGGTGGTCATGCGCCCCACCATCTCACCGCAAGCGTCAAAGTCAGCTCGATCAAGAGTACCGCGAACAATGCAAACAGATAGTAGATCGTGAAAACGAACAGCTTCTTGGCCCGGTCGTCGGCGTCCCGCATCGCAGCAACGCCTTCTTCGGCGCGATCAGCGAACACGTCCAGCGCGAGCCGAAAGAGATATCCGCCCATGACAGCCGCAACGACGAGGTAGACGGGACCCGCGAGCCCGATGAACCATGGCGCCAGACCGGTTGGGGCCAACAACGCCGAATAAATCAAGATTTGGCGTCGCGTTTCCGCTTGCCCCGCCACGACCGGTAACATTGGAACTCCGACGCGCTCGTAATCGCGGGCGCGGTAGAGCGCGAGCGCCCAGAAGTGCGGCGGCGTCCACATGAAGATCAGCGCGAACAGAACAATGCTCTCGACACTTACGCCGCCCGTCATCGCAGCCCAGGCAACCATCGGTGGAAAGGCGCCGGCTGCGCCGCCGATCACGATATTCTGCGCTGTCCGGCGCTTCAGCCACATCGTGTAGATGACGGCATAGAAGAAAATCGTAAACGCAAGCAGCCCCGCGGCGACCCAATTGCTCACCAGTCCGAGGCAGAGCACAGAAAGGACCGAAAGAACCATTCCGAAGGCCAGTGCCTGCTCGGGACTGACGCTGCCGCGCGGCACAGGGCGTGCCGCGGTGCGGGCCATGCGAGCATCGATGTCCGCATCATACCACATGTTGAGCGCACCTGAGGCACCAGCGCCGACGGCGATGCACAGCAAGGCAATCGCGCTCAGTAGCGGATGTGACGTGCTCACAATGGGCGCGGTGACGGCGGCGGCCACCATGCCAACGAGGGCGGTGAAAATCACCAGCGACATGACGCGCGGCTTCAGCAGGGCGATGTAGTCGCCCACCTCGCCACCGAGCGTGCCGACCGGAAGGGCCAGATCGTCACGATCGATACGTTTGTCGAGACCTATGTCGCTCATGACGGGGCCCGTTGCTTGGGTTCAGGCGGCGTGTCGGTGGCGTGACTGCGGACCCGGGTCGAATGGGCCGCAGTCATGCACAGGAAAGCGCCTAGTGGTTGCGGCCTTCATCCTTGATGACAGGCAGGGTTTCAAACTCATGGAAGCGCGGCGGCGAAGACAGCGTCCATTCCAGCGTGTCAGCGGAGGGACCCCATGGATTGCCTGCAGCTTTGCGGGCGCGCCAGAAGGAGTAGCCGACACCGATGAAGAACACCAATGTACCGAGCGCAGTAATGTATGAGCCATACGAGGATATCTTGTTCCAGTAAGCGAACGCTTCCGGGTAGTCGGCGTAGTGGCGCGGCATGCCCGCGTTACCGAGGAAGTGCTGCGGGAAGAACAGGATGTTGGCCCCGATGAACGTGATCCAGAAGTGCAGCTTGGCGAACCCCTCTGAGTATTCGTAGCCGGTGATCTTCGGGAACCAGAAATACCAGGCGGCGAAGATCGCGAACACGGCGCCGAGCGACAGCACGTAATGGAAGTGGGCGACCACATAATAGGTGTTGTGGAGCGCACGATCGACACCGGCGTTGGCGAGCATCACGCCCGTCACACCGCCGACGGTAAACAGGAAGATGAAGCCGAGCGCCCAGAGCATCGGCGCACGCAAGCTGATAGAGCCGCCCCACATCGTCGCAATCCAGGAGAAGATCTTCACGCCGGTCGGCACCGCGATCACCATCGTCGCGAACACGAAATAGGCTTGCGTGTCCACGCTGATACCGGCCGTATACATGTGGTGGGCCCAGACAACGAAGCCGACGACTCCGATCGCCACCATCGCGTAGGCCATGCCGAGGTAGCCGAACACGGGCTTGTTTGAAAAGGTCGAGACGATGTGCGAGATCATGCCGAAACCCGGCAGGATCAAAATGTAGACTTCTGGGTGGCCGAAGAACCAGAAGAGATGCTGATAAAGCAGTGGGTCACCACCGCCGGCTGCATCGAAGAACGCCGTGCCGAAGTTGCGATCGGTTAGAAGCATCGTAATGGCGCCGGCAAGCACTGGCAGCGACAGCAGCAACAGGAACGCTGTGATCAGCACCGACCAGACAAACAGCGGCATCTTGTGCAGCGTCATGCCCGGCGCGCGCATGTTGAAGATCGTCGTAATGAAGTTGATCGCACCGAGGATCGATGAGGCGCCCGCAATATGCAGCGCCAGAATACCAAAATCGAC
>CAZWCL010000070.1:0-10769 GCA_964632265.1 uncultured Hyphomicrobiaceae bacterium
ACGGTATTGTCCTGCCGGCGTTTACGAAATCGTTGAGGACGATGCCGGCAATCCACGTTTTCAGATCAATGCGCAGAACTGCGTTCATTGCAAAACGTGTGACATCAAGGATCCGAGCCAGAACATTACCTGGGTCTGCCCGGAAGGCGGCGGAGGACCAAACTATTCCGGCATGTAACGGCCAGGGTGGTCGTCGCCGTGATCTTGGGCCGTGATGATCTTGAGGCCGTGATCTTGGGGCCGTGATCGCGGCGACGCAAAGGTATCGCCCGCTTGCGGACCAGTCATTTCGCAGACGCGAGCGAGCGTGCCCGTTTTACTCTCTGGAGTTTTGATGTTCCGCGGGTGAGCTTTCGATCAAGTTGTGATGCCGCACGGCGAATTCCGTTTTCGGCCTCATGTTTCTCATAGCCGGCGCTCGCGCTCGATATCGTCAGGGCTATTGCCAGCAGGACCAGGGAGGCCAGAGCCGTCTCGAGAATGCCCTCGGGGCGCGAAATCGCCGCTTTCCACGAGCGCGGGGGAGAGTTTCGATGCTGGTCGGTCATGGTGCCACCCGCACGGGGCTTGGTCGAGACGATCGGTCTCGGCGAACCGGGATCGGCACGATCAACCGGTGAGGCCAACATCGCGGAACAGCGCTTTCTCAGCTGTGACGCCCGTTACAGGTTTGAAAAAATTCATGCGCGGGCTGTTTTGGTCCGGTACCGCTGTCAGTGATCGATGGTGCGGCCGCCGGCGGCAAGCTCGCTCGATGGAACCAATAGTGCTCCATGGCGATTTTAAAATATTAGCAGGCTGTTGAAGACCTCAATGAGGTCTTCAACAGCCTGCTTGATGTACTGCGTTTCATCCGAGGTCGTCGCGATGCCAGTCGTTGCCCGCGCCTATTGGAAAGGGTTTTTGCGCCTTTCCCTCGTCACCATCAACGTCGAGATTTTCTCCGCAATCGACAGCGGTGCCGACGTATCCTTCCGCCAGATTCATAAACCGTCCGGCCAGCGGGTGAAGTACCAGAAGATGGTGCCGGGCGTTGGTGAGGTAGAGTCCAGCGACATCGTCAAAGGCTACGAAATCGACGACGATACATACGTCATCGTCGAGCCGGATGAGATCAAGGCACTCAGCCTCGAGAGTCAGAAATCCCTCGACCTCGTCCAGTTCATCGATGCGGGGGAGATCGATGCGCGCTATTTCGAGCGCCCGTATTATGTAATGCCGGCTGACGAGCCATCGACCGACGGCTATCTCGTGATTGCCGAAGCGCTCGCCCAGGCAGGCAAGGTCGGCCTTGGACAGGTCACAATGCGGGGGCGTGAACACCTGGTCTGCATCGCTCCCATCGAGAACGGACGCGGCCTTCTCATGGAGATGCTGCGCTACGAACGCGAAGTGCGCCCGGCTGCCGCGTTCTTCGATGAGTTGCCGGAGAAAAAGCTCGACAAACAGTTGGTGCAGCTTGCCACCCAACTTATCGAGGACAAGACTGCGGCGTTCGAGCCTTCGGCGTTCGAAGACCGTTATGCAGCCGCGCTCAAGCAACTGGTCGACGAAAAGGCCAAGGGCCGCAAGCTCGTCACAACCACGGACGAAGACCTCCCGGCCTCCGCCGAAGTCATCGATCTGATGGAAGCCCTGAAAAAAAGCGTGTCGCGCAAAGGCGAGCGAAAAAAGCCTGCCAAGACTGCAGCGCGCAAGTCGGCGCCACGGAGCTCGAAGTCCAAAAAGAGTGCGAGTTGACCTGAATGGCGCAAGCGCGCGCAATCACCGGTTCGGCCGGCAAACTTGCCACGTACAAAGCGAAACGTGATTTCGACAAGACGCCGGAGCCAAACAAAAGCCGGCTCGATAAAGCCGCCTGGAAATCTACTGCAGCGACCTTCGTCATACAAAAGCATTTCGCGAGGCGGCTACACTTCGATTTGCGTCTCGAAATCGACGGCGTTCTGGCGAGTTGGGCGGTGGCCAAGGGGCCATCGCTCGATCCATCGCAACGCCGCCTTGCGATACGCACCGAAGACCATCCACTTGCCTACGCACAATTCCAGGGCGACATACCGGCCGGTGAATACGGTGCGGGGTCCGTCGAGATTTGGGACCAGGGTACCTATGAAATGATCGGCGATTCGTCGCCGGGCGACGCGCTCGCCGCGGGACAACTCAAATTCATGCTCAAAGGCGAGCGGCTGACCGGTGGCTATGCGCTTATCCGGACCGCGCCCGAAAAAGGCCGCGAACGCTGGTTGCTGATCAAGGAACGCGACGGCTACGTGGACGATGCGTTCGACCCGGCGAGCACGTGGGTCGGGCCGCTCGACAGCGAGCCGGTCCCTGTCGGCGAAGCGGGCGATGGGCCGCGGCCGCACTTTCGCAAACCGCAACTCGCAACCGACGTTGATAGGCCGCCGGAAGGCGAGAACTGGATACATGAAATCAAATACGATGGCTTTCGTCTGCAGGCCGTCCGAGATGGTCACAGGATCAACCTCTATACGCGTCGCGGCCGGGACTGGACAGCAAAGCTTCCACACATCCGCGACGCGATCCGCCAATTGCCTCGCCAGCGCATTGTTCTTGATGGTGAAATCGTCGTCTTCGATGACAACGGCAATACTAATTTCGCAGCCCTGCAGGCGGCGCTTGGCGGTACCGTTGCGCCGATCCAATACGTGGTGTTCGACTGCCTCCAGCTTGGCCGGCGGGATCTTGCCGCACGGGCCTGGAGAGTGCGCAACGGAGAGCTGAGCGCTCTTCTCGCTGCAACGCGACCTCCTCTGCGCTATGCCGAAAGCGTGGCCGGCAACGGGCCTGATGTGTTCGAAGCCGCGCACCGCCTCGGCGCTGAGGGAATCATTTCCAAGCACGTCGATAGGCCATGGAAGTCCGGCCGCAACCGTCATTGGCTTAAATGCAAGGTTAAGCGGCGTAAGACGCTGCTGGTCGGCGGCTACCGAACCTCGAAAGCGCGGCCTTTCGCATCGCTGTTGGTCGGTGAGAAAGTGGAACGAGAGCTGATCTATCGTGGCCGTGTCGGCATCGGCTTTTCCGACAAACAGCTCGTCGCGCTGCGCAAGCGTCTCGACGCCCTTGCCACCACTTCGCCGGCGTTCCGCCGCGTCCCTGATGAGGCCCGGCGCAATGTTGTGTGGTTAGAGCCGAGCCTTGCCGTTGACGTGACCTACTCGGAGCAGACCTCGGAGGGTCATTTGCGCCATGGCAAGTTTCTCGGCATAGCTGCGACCAAGGCCTCAGATAAGACGCCGCGGGACAAAAGCCTGGCGAGAGGTCCAAACGCGGAGACGAGTGGCATCAAGCTGACAAACACAGACAAACTGCTCTATCGCGATGCCGGCTACACCAAGGGTGATCTGCTCGACTATTACGAAGCGGCGGCGCCTTTACTGCTCCCCTACATCCGGGACCGCTTCGTCTCGCTCGTGCGCGCACCGAACGGCGCTCTTGATCGCAAGTTCTTCCAACGTCACGACTTCGCCGGGCGCCCCGATGCCATCGAGATCGAAACCCGCGAGGGGCGGCATAAGCGCTATCTGACGATCAACACGGTCGAAGGTCTGCGGGCTGCAGCACAATTTGCTGTCCTGGAAATCCATCCCTGGGGCGCGAAGCGGCAAACTCCAGACTTCCCGGACCGTCTGATTTTCGACCTCGATCCGGATGAAGGGCTGCCCTTCAAAACGGTCAAGTCCGCCGCGCGGCTGGTCCGTGACGTTCTCTCGGCCGGCGGCTTGGAGAGCTTTGCGTTGCTCACAGGCGGCAAGGGCGTGCACGTCGTCGCGCCGCTCGATGAGACCGCCAATTGGGACCGTGTCACGGGGTTCGCCAAGACGTTGGCGCAACGCCTCGCCAAGGCGAAGCCCGACATGTTTGTTGCCTCTCAGGCCAAATCCAAGCGGCGCGGGCGAATCTATCTCGATTGGCAGCGCAACAAACCGTCCTCGACCGCCATCGCACCGTGGTCGCCGCGGGCCCGGCCCGGTGCTCCTGTCGCCTGCCCGGTGAGCTGGGAGGAGCTTGGACGGGCCGCCGCGGCGGACGCTTACGATCTCGACCGCGCCCGGCGGCGCCTCAGCGCCCTAGGTAGCGATCCCTGGGCGGGCTACACGACATGTCGCCAAACTGTGCCCGAGTTCTGATCGCTCCGGTTGCTGTCGCTGACAACGCTTTCTGGCCAGCGGAGCTGGCCCGCGCCTCAGCGGACATCGCACTTGGGAGCACTTTTGGGGGTGAAAGCGCCTGGAGACGGGCCGCCGTTAGCCGACAAACTCGAGAACGCTGTCATAGGCGGCCTGACGGATCACGACGCGATCGTCCTCCATCACCGTCGGCAATCCTGAAGCTTCCGCAATACCGCGCACGGCCTGGAGATCGCTGGTCTGGAAAACCACCGCACCGAATATCGACCCGCGGTCGCCAAGCTCCGAGGCCAAGTCGCCGAAGCGGGCCCGGTAGGCGTCGGGCGACAGGAACACAAGCTCACAGCCGTCGATCGCAACGCGCAGCGTATCGCCGGTGCCGCTCACCTTGGAACTCACCAATTCGGCCATCGCCTCTGCCTCGTTCCTGTGCGCGCTGCTGGCGATAACGAATTCCGGCATCCGAAGGGTTCCGTTGTCGTGATCTTGCCATTCGGGCCGCCACACAAGTTCTGGTGTCTGATGCTCGCAGAAATAGACACGTCCGCCAGGAAACACATCGTCCTTCAAGTGGGCTGTGCGAAATTTCGCGTCGTGCGTGCCGTCGGCGAGCTGGACCGGGCGGGAAAACGATTTTGGCGGATTGCCAGCCATGCCGATGTCCTGCAGATGCGCATACGTTTCGTCGACGTCCGATGTCTTGAAAACCAGGCCGTTGATGCCGTACGGCGCCTTCGCTATGTCCGGGCGGCCGCTGTCGAGCTTGTCATTTTGCGCCGGTAAACCGATGAGTTCGAGATAATCGGTGCCGAACATCATGAGATGATTGATCGATCCGAGGGTGTGATATCCGCGATCCGTCAGATGAAAGCCGAGACCGGAAAACGCAGCTTGCGCAGCATCCATGTCGTAGCGCACGTTTATGACGGTGTGATCCAGCTTTGGCAGCTCGGCCATTCGAAATCCTCGACTTATTAGCGGTCGGGCGGACTGTAGCTGCGTGTTCGCTCGGCGACAACGATCCAACACCGACAATAGATACACGATCGGTAGGTGGCCACCCAAGCGCTACACGGCAAGGGCCTCCATCTTGCGCCGTCCCGATTTTCCACGCACCCGCGCGCCTTCAGACGCGTGTATCGAAACCAGGATCAACCGGTCAAAAGCGGTATAGCAAGCCCAAACTTGGGTGCGACAATCAGAACCGGTTAGTTGCCGCCGCCGGAGCGGTCGTTGCACGGTCGAAGCCGACGAGCACTTCATAATCACCGGGGCGTGTTCCCTCGGGGATTGCGAAAGTCACGGTTTTGACCTGACTGAAATAGCCAATAGGGTTGGCAACAGACACATCAACCCCGATGGTCATGTCTTCCGATGAAAGACGCTGACGATCCGCATCGTTGATAAAGACTTTTACCGGCAGGTTCACCCGCGCCGTCTGACCGGCGGGGCCCAGCAGCACCCGACCGGAGAACCCGTACTTGACGGTCACCCGGCCCGGCTCGATCTGGCACTCACGTGCCGTCTTGGTGATTTCACCGCGATGCATAACGGCCATCGAATCACCCTCGCGGCCCGGCAGGTATGTCGTTGTGTGGTGGCCCGGTGACCAGACCACGAAGCGCGGGCACCCATGGGCCACATTCGCCCCGACCGACCCGCCGCCGAAATCCGCTTTCGCCGCCGACAGAAGCTGTTCTTCCGTCACCGAATTGACAGATGCACTTTTCTCGTCACTACCGAACAAGCCGCCGCCGAGCCCCGATGTGACCGACGACAGCCCGCACCCGGCGAGCGTCGTTGCAATCGTCGTAACGGCGACAAGGCGGAGCAGCCCGTTACCGGCGTCCGCAAGCGTTCGGTAAAGATTTGATCGCAACATCTGCGTCACGGTGTTCCTGTCGTTCTCAACACAGGGGGCCGTTCCCTTAGCCGGACATGCCGGGCCCTCAGACCCACCAAATCCGGTCGCGGTGACCGTGGCAATCGCAGCGTTCCATCCCAGCAGTAAGCTGCTGACACTACGCATTGCCTGTCTCGTCGAATACGAAAACGCTACCCTGCCCGATTGCCACCCCCATTCCAGCAATCGTGCCTCACCAAGTCTTAGAGATAGCACCCTCGACATAGCAACGCCAACCTCGTAGCAAGGTGTGGGACGAGTAACGTCACGAAAACAGGCAGCAAGATGGCGGAAATTTCGACGAAAGACGACGCTGTGTCCTCCAAAACACGCTTGAAAATCCTGCTCGCGGCACCGCGGGGGTTTTGTGCCGGGGTTGATCGTGCGATTCGAATCGTTGAACTGGCACTCGAGAAATACGGCGCGCCGGTCTATGTGCGACACGAGATCGTCCACAACCGGTTCGTGGTCGACCGGCTGCGCGACCTTGGCGCTGTCTTTGTGGAAGAACTCGATGAAATTCCGGAGACTAAAGCCCCGGTCATCTTCTCGGCCCATGGTGTTCCCAAAAGCGTCCCGGCGGCGGCTGACAAACGCAACATGTTCTATCTCGACGCAACCTGCCCGCTGGTCACGAAAGTCCATCGCGGTGCCGACCTGCAACATGCAAACGGCCGGCATATCCTTTTGATCGGCCATGCTGGCCATCCCGAGGTTATCGGCACCACAGGTCAGCTTCCCGAGGGCGCCGTCACGCTGATCGAGACAGTCGACGATGCCGAAGCGTTCGAGGCCGAGGATCCGGAGCAACTGGCCTACGCAACGCAGACCACGTTGTCGGTTGACGACACCGCCGAGATCGTCTCGACGCTGATGAGGCGCTTCCCGTCGATTGCCGGTCCGCACAAACAGGATATCTGCTATGCCACGACGAACCGCCAGGAGGCCGTTCGCGCGATTGCCGGGCGCGCCGAAAAGGTGATCGTGGTCGGCGCGCCAAACAGCTCTAATTCCAACCGGCTTGTCGAAGTTGCCTTGCGCGGCGGCGCCGTCGATGCCGCACTCGTTGAGCGGGCACGCGATATCGACTGGGACCGGTTCGGGACCGTCGAGACGCTCGGCATCTCAGCAGGAGCCTCTGCACCGGACGAGCTTGTCCAGGAAATCATCGATGCGTTCAGCGCCCGCTTCGATGTCGCGATCGAAGAGGTCGAGACCGCACAGGAAAATGTCGCGTTTAATATTCCGCGCGCCCTGCGCGATGTTGGTAACGCCTGATCGAGGCCGTCGAAACGAGAGAATATGCATGGCGGTCTACACGGAGGTCTCCGACGAAGCGCTCGTTGAATTCGTTGCAACATACGACATCGGCGAGGTCGTTGCTTTCAAAGGCATTGCCGAGGGCGTGGAGAATTCGAACTTCTTTCTCGCCGCCGGAGACGAGCGCTATATCCTGACGCTTTATGAAAAGCGTGTGGCGCGCAACGACCTGCCATTCTTCGTCGGGCTTGTCGAACACCTCGCGGAACGAGGGCTGCGTTGCCCGATGCCCGTCCACGATCGCGCGGGCGTCGTCATCAAGGAACTCGGTGGACGTCCGGCTGCCATCTTTACGTTCCTCGACGGCATGTCGGTCAAGCGGCCCAGTGTGCGCCACTGTCAACTCGTTGGTGAGACCCTCGGCCGGTTGCATCTTGCAGGCAACGGCTTTCAGCTCACACGCCGCAACGATCTCGGCCCCGATGGGTGGGCGCCACTTTTTTCCCGGTTCTCAGATCAGGCCGATGACATATCCTCCGGTCTGGGCACGTTGATCTCGTCGGAACTCGAGCATCTGTCGCGACACTGGCCGGACAACCTGCCGTGCGGCGTGATCCATGCTGATCTGTTTCCCGACAACATTTTCTTTCACCGCAAGGAAGTCTCCGGCGTCATCGACTTCTATTTCGCCTGCAACGACGCCTTCGGTTACGATCTCGCCGTCTGCCTCAATGCATGGTGTTTCGAGACGGACTATTCGTTCAACATCACCAAAGGCCAGGCCCTTTTCCGCGGCTATCAATCGGTTCGGGCGCTCACTCCGGCGGAACGCGCAGCCATGCCGGTTCTCGCGCGTGGTGCGGCGCTGCGGTTTCTGCTGACACGGAGCTATGATTGGCTGAACACGGCGCCCGATGCGCTCGTTAAGCCCAAAGACCCCATCGAATACGCGCGGCGCCTGCGCTTCCATCAATCGATCGACAATCCGGCCGGATTCGGGATCGAGCAGGGTGCCTAGCAGGCTGTTGAAGAACTCAGTGAGGTCTTCAACAGCCTGCTAAATCATTTCCGGTTTAGTTGCAGACCGTTCGTAACCGGGGCCGTCGCCGGCTAAACCGGAAAAAATAATCTACTCAAATAGTGTAGAGCGGGACTACCGCTCTAGCCCTCGGATAAGCCCATCCACCGAAAGCGTGTCATATGACAGAGAAGCGGCCGCGAGTGACCATCTATACCGACGGAGCTTGCTCCGGTAATCCGGGACCCGGCGGCTGGGGGGCCATCCTTCTTGCCGGTGACCATCGCAAGGAACTCAACGGCGGCTCGCGCCACACAACCAACAATCAAATGGAGCTGACCGCCGCCATTGAGGGCCTCGAAGCGCTCAAGTTTCCCTCGATCGTGGAACTGCACACCGATAGCACCTACGTCAAGGATGGCATTTCAAAATGGATCCACGGCTGGAAACGCAACGGATGGAAGACGGCTGCGAAGAAACCGGTGAAGAACGCCGAGCTATGGCAGCGGCTCGATGCCGCGCAGCAGCGCCACGAAATTTCCTGGCATTGGGTCAAGGGACACGCCGGGCACCCGGAAAACGAACGCGCCGACGAGTTGGCGCGGGCCGGCATCGCCGCAATGAAACCCGAGGCAGGTTGAGCGACGCCCCCGAGGTGTGGCGCAAGTAGCGCCGCCGGCCTGCAAAACGCAAAAGGCTACGCGCCGTTTGTGGGCCGCTCGTTTATAGTCATGCGTCCAAGCCATTCTGTGCAGTGAACATTCCAGCATGCTTCGACATTGCCTCCACCAGCGTCATTGCGCGGGCCTATCTGCCGCCGCCCTTGTCTTCATGCTCTTTGTCGTCACGGCACTCGGGGGCGCCGGCGCGGCCGCGCAGACTTCGCGCGACACAACCGACCCGGTCACCGTCGCCGTCGTTGCCAACTCCGATCTCAACCGGTGCTTTTCTCCGGGCGTGACCGCCGCCATCCGCCATTTCACGCAAAAGCGCGCTAATGAAATCAATGCGCGCGGCGGGCTGGCCGGGCGCCAGGTCATCACGCGCTACTACGACCATCATCGCGACCCAAAGGTGTTGCAGAAACAGGTCGATACCATTCTCCAAGACCGCAGTCTCGTTGCACTCATCGGCATTTCCAGTTCCTCGCGCGGGGCAACTGTGATCGAAAAACTCGGCGAGAGCGGCGTGCCCCTGATCTCAGGTATGTCCCGCGGCGACATCTTCGCGCCGTACGGCAACGCGTTCTCGTTGTCGCCGTCGGTGACCGACGAGATCTCGGCCGTGAAGACATTCATGGCCCGGAGTATCTATCGCAAACCTTTCTTCGTTGGCCTCAAGGGTGACATCTACGCCGAGCAGTACGCCGAAAAGATCGTCGGCGGGCTCGACAATGCGCAGACATACTGGACGCCGCGACGGCCGGACGGTGAGATCGACGAAAGCGGCACCGACAGGGCGATCGACAGCATTATCCGTGAAGGTGCGGATTTGATTTACCTTGCTATCCATAGCGGTCCCGGCGCCCGTTTCCTGCGGCGCATGCAGGAGCGCGGTCTCTCGCTGCCGGCGTTCGTGGTCCTCGGACGAATTGGACGAATGCTCAATGTACTGGCGCCGGAGTCCTACAATGCAGACATGTATCAGCTCGGTCGCGAGCAGGTACCGCACGTCTACAACGAGCGCCTGCAGCAGCGCATCTGGACTGAGCCGCACAGCCGCTGGATCTTTGAGGATGCACGGGTTCCAGATGCACCGGAACGCTGCAAGAGGTTCAGGGACCCGGTCAAAATTACGGACGTGCGCACCCTTGCCAACCGACGAGCGATCGGCCGCGGCGCCCAATATGCAGACATTCTCTCGCTGATCACGACAGCGGCCGGAGAAAATTCGGACGGGTCGATCGCCGATCTTCGCCGCCGCATCATTGCCGGCATCAAGCGCTACCAACCCCAGCAGCGCATCTGGCGGGGCGTTTGGCAGGACTGGTCGTTCACGAGCGGACGGTCCGTCGCGGAAGATATCCTGATCCTCCACAAACCATCATATTCTTCCGAGATCGCGCTAGCGCCGACGCAATTTCGACGGAGTCGTTATGGTACGCTTTCCATTCCGGTGATCTATGCCGGGATCGATGTCACGCGAATTTTTCGCGTCGACAGTAACGAGAAGACGTTTCACGCTGACTTCTTCTTGTCGCTTCGCAACCAGGCGGGGCTCGACATCAACGATCTCGAGTTCACTAATGCCTTCCGTTCGCCTGTCAGCAATGAACCGGTGATCAGCTCTCGTATCATCGAGGGCGATGAAAAAGTGCGCCGCGCCGATGATATATCGACGATCGATCCTATTCCGTCGGCGCTGAAGCTCTACAGGGTCACGGGAAAATTCTACTTTACGCCAAACCTCAGAAAGTTTCCCTTCGACCGGCAAC
>CAZWCL010000071.1:0-10728 GCA_964632265.1 uncultured Hyphomicrobiaceae bacterium
CTGACTGCCGGCTAGACTGACGAAGTACGGTGGCAGTTCATCAAGCAGGATGAGCGCTGGCTCGTCGCCAATCACTTGTGCCCATGTTGATGGACCAGGAACATCAGGTGTGTGCGTCCAACGCGCCTCGCATCCCAGATCGCGGAAAATCCGAACCCAAAGGTAATCGCGCATGTCGGTCTCGCGTCCCGAGAACGCTGAAACCCTGATCGGCTTGTCATCTGCCTGGATCCCCAACTTGCCGAGAACGTCCTTGCGCACTTCGACGTCTCGCGCCAACATAGCCGCTGCCAGCAAGTTGTGCGTCTTGCCGCCGCCCATCGCCTGCTTGAGACGATAGACACCTTGATCGCTGTCGCCCGACAAGCGCTGGAAAATCTGGCGCAGAAGCGTACTCATGCCAGCCGTGACATGCGTCTCAGCGAAAAACTGCTTCGCGTCCAGCTTCGCGAGGTCAGCGATTTCTGCAACGGTCTCGGCGCGGTCGCGAGAAAATGTGCTTGGCCGCGGCGTGCACAGCTGTTTCAGCGCAAGCTTTGACATGATCCTCATTCGTCAATGTTCTAGATCGGTCGTTCGTATACTTCTGAGGTTATCGACAATGCGCTCGCAACGCACGCGCTGGGCAACATCAACCGTGGAGATGTTTGCTCCGCTTGATTGTTGGGTTGCAGCGCGGCCACACGACTGGGCGTGTTGATCAGGCGCTATACAAGCTCATTCTTCCCGGTCGGCCTGATGAGCAAGCGGCGGCTGGGTGTTGGGATGAATGTGGGGTCGAATGCACAGGATCAGAAAATTTACGCGTAGAATCAGATCGTTATTTCTTGTTGGTGGCGGAGACAGAGGGATTCGAACCCTCGATACCCGTTAAGGTATACGCCCTTAGCAGGGGCGCGCCTTCAGCCACTCGGCCATGTCTCCTTAGAACCCCGCGTTCTACGGGATAGCCTTGCTATTGGCAAGTCGTTCCACGCACGTCGTCGCGTACTCCCTGCCGTGAAATCGATAGGCCGGTCGGCCGCGCCGCCTCATCCATAGATGCACCGTCAAGGCGCCCCCGCCCAACCGCCCGGTCAATAGCGGTAGAGCGCGACGAGACCGCCGGTCGAATCTTTCAATTCATCTGGCATCGCGCGCACGTCCCCCCCTTGAGCAAGCGTACGTAGGGCGGCGAGATTGATCAGATCTTCGTTGTCGGGACCATCCTGCGTATCCCTCCGCATCACCCGTTTCGATTCGTCGTAAATGCCCCAAACAACCGAGTCCGGGTCCAAGAACAGCGTGTCGATCCGCCCTTCCTCGGTTGCGCGCAGGATTTGCTCAAGGTTCTTCGCATAGGTCGGCTCGCCGTTCTTCATACGCGCATTCAGTGTATCCCGGATCTCATCACGCGCTTTGAGCAGTATTGGCTCCGCCACCGCATGAGCCTTCTCTCGCAATTGCCCCTCATCAAGCGACGCCGGGTCACTCGTCACTAAATCTGTGACGACGCCGGCATAGTCGAGCTCATCCTTGAGACGTCCCGCGGTGCGCGGCACAGCCACGATCACCAGCGGATCACGCGCATTCGCTAGATGTGCATCTACGGCCTTTGCAACCTGCTGAAGATACTGTTCAAGAATGACTTCCTCATACTCTTCAGGGCTGTCACCGAGCGCTGCATATTTAGGTCCCGCCCCACTGTCACCACGCCGCACGGCCCGATCGCGACTGTGAAATCCGACATTGGCGTCGAAATCCGTCATGCCGCGGATTTTGTCGGTACCGTCAGGCAGATCCTCGACCGGCACCTGCTTGAGTGACCGGCTATCGCCATTGTAGAGGCGGGCGTTGTCCTCCGTGACTGTCAGCACATAATAAGAACCGTGATCCCGGAAAGCACGAATGAGCGGGCGCACATGAAAACGTTCGGCAACGACCGTGATCTCCTCGACCGGCTTCGGCAGTTTGACCCACCTTGTTTCCTGCCCATCCAGGAAGACGGCAAGTCCCTCATCCTGGTATTTCCAGTACTCCTCATCTTCCTCACGCGCCTTCATCTCAGAAAGAAGCTTCTCGATCTCCCCTCCATCCCAGCCTGCACTTTCGAGTTGCTTTGCGATTTCACGCCGGGCATTACCAAGCCGGATGGGATCCTGCTCACTGTCAGGAAAAGTTGGATGCGTCGGGAAATAGGCACTGATACTCGGAAATCCACGAGCCTCCGCCAGCGTTTTCAGCAAATCAGGTGCGCTGGTATTCGTCATGTTGGCCGTCCCTCCGATTGCGTGCTTTGTAACTTAGTATAAATGCCGCCCCTATCGTCTAGGTTCCACACGTCGCCCAGGTTCAACGAACGGGCTTTATCAGCTCTGTCGCACCCACTGAATCGGCTAGCGTACTGCCAAATCCATCGGCCGGCTTGGGCCGGCCAAAACGCAACGATTGCAGGATCATAGAGCATGCAGTCCGGCTTCGATATCATCTCAGGTCTGAAACCAGCCCATACCGCCCTGTTTCTCGACTTCGATGGCACTCTCGCCGATATCGTCGAGAATCCCGACGCAGCCGAGATCGGCGCCGAGACCCTGGGCCATCTCGACACCCTCCATACGGCACTCAATGGCGCGCTCGCCATCATAACCGGCCGGGACCTCGAATCAGTCGACCGCTTCACATACCCCCACACCTTTCCAGCTTCCGGCATTCACGGCTTCGCCCACCGCCCAAGCGCTCATCCCGCCGCCATCGATTATCTCGACATCCAGGCAGAAGCGCTCGACCGCGTAACCGCTTCCCTAGCAGGCGTTGTCGAAGCGGAGCCCGGCTTGGTCCTGGAGCGCAAACCGGCCGCCGTCGCGCTCCATTACAGACAGCGTCCGGAACTTGCCGAAGAATGTGCGTCCGCCGTTGCATCCGCCATGGCGGCCAGTGGCCCCGACGCCGCGTCCCTCAAATTGCTCTCGGGCAAATGCGTTTACGAGATTAAGGGTCATGCGGGCGACAAGGGGAGCGCCGTCAGCCGTTTTCTTCAGGCATTTCCGTTTGAAGGCCGCACGCCGGTCTTTATCGGCGACGACGTGACCGACGAGGCCGCTTTCGCCGTGGTCAATGCCCGCGGCGGCATTTCGATCAAGGTGGGTGACGGCGAGACCGCCGCTTGCTACCGGTTGGCTGATCCAACCGAGGTCCGCACTTGGCTGGCACTTCTGGTGCGCCATTTCGTCTGATCCACTAAGGCATTCAATAATATGAGCGAGGCTAGCATAACGTGAGCGGTCTGGACTTAGGCATTATCGGCAATTGCGGCATCGGTGCGCTGATCGATAAACAGGGCCGCATCGTGTGGTGTTGTTTTCCACGCTTCGATGGTGATCCGGTGTTTAACGCGTTGCTGCGCGAGGACGGGAGCCACACTGCAGATGGCGCATTCTCGGTGTCACTCGACGACCTGCGCGAGACGGAACAGTTCTACGAGCCCAATACAGCCGTCCTGCGCACCCGCCTGCATGGCGCCTCCGGCAGCATCGAGATCACCGATTGCATGCCGCGCTTCAAATGGCGCGGCCGCATGTTCCGGCCCCAATCGATCGTGCGCCGCATTATCCCGATTAGTGGACGCCCCCGCATAATGGTCCGGCTGCGCCCCACCTTCGACTACAACAAGCGCCAGCCAAACCTTACTTATGGCTCCAATCACATCCGCTATGTCGGCCCGGACGTCACCCTCCGCCTGACAACGGATGCCCCGATCGACTACATCCTGGCCGAGACGCCGTTCAATTTGGACGAACCCGTCAACATGATATTCGGGCCCGACGAGACATTGAGCGACGGCCTGGCTGATACGGCCCGGCATTTCGAAGAGCAGACGATAGATTATTGGCGCAACTGGAGTCGCCGCCTCCACCTGCCGCTGGATTGGCAGGAAGCCGTCATCCGCGCCGCCATCACGCTCAAGCTGTGCACTTACGAGCCGACTGGTGCCATTGTCGCCGCCCTGACGAGCTCGATCCCGGAGGCTGCCAATAGCGGTCGCAACTGGGATTATCGCTACTGCTGGCTAAGGGATGCGTTCTTCGTCGTACGTGCACTGAATTCACTGAGCGCCGTACATACGATGGAAAACTACGTCGGCTGGCTCACCAATCTCGCCAGCCGTGCCGAGAACAACCACTTGCAGCCGGTTTACGGCATTGGCCTCGAAGGCGCGCTCACCGAGCGCGTTGAGACGGAATTGACCGGCTACCGCGGAATGGGACCGGTGCGCGTTGGTAATCAGGCCCACGAGCATTTCCAGCACGATGTATACGGCAACCTCGTCCTCGGCGCCGTCCAAACGTTCTTCGACAAGCGGCTCATGCGTCAGGCCGGCCAAAGTGACTTCGAACGCCTTGAAATGGCCGGCGAGCAGGCCTTCCGCCTGCACAACCAACCGGACGCCGGCATGTGGGAGCTGCGCTCGCGCGCCCACGTCCACACCTCTTCGAGCCTGATGTGCTGGGCAGCCTGCGACCGCCTCGCCAAAATCGCCGGCCACCTGGGCCTTTCGGATCGAGCCAACTGCTGGGAGAACCGCGCCACCCAGATTCGCGATACCCTCCTCGCCGAAGCCTGGAGCGAGGAACGTCAGGCGTTCGTCGATTCATTCGGTGGCCGCAATCTCGATGCCGGCGTTCTGCTGATGGCGGAAGTCGGCATAATTGACCCGATGGATCCTCGTTTCGTTGCCACAGTTGAGCGCCTTGAGGAGACTTTGGCGCGCGGACCGCATATGATGCGCTATGAGTCTGCTGATGACTTCGGCCTGCCGGAAACGGCATTCAACATTTGTGCGTTTTGGCGCCTGGATGCGTTGAGCCGGATTGGTCGTCGTGAAGAAGCGCTCGAAATTTTCGAGACCCTTCTTGCAACAAGAAACCACCTTGGCCTGTTGTCGGAAGACACCGATTTTCAAACTGGTGAGATGTGGGGCAATTTCCCCCAGACGTACTCGATGGTTGGCATAATCAACGGCGCCATGCGATTATCGCGCCCCTGGGAAACCTACGTGTGAGTAGTTTTTATGAGTAGGTTAGTCGTAGTATCGAACCGCGTCGCCGATTTTGAAATGGCCGCGCAATCCGGCGGCTTGGCGGTTGCAGTGTCGGATGCGCTGCGCACGCGCGGCGGCGTTTGGTTCGGATGGGACGGCAAGGTTGTGAGCGCCGGCACACGAGTCCCGGCGAACATCCAGACATATGACAACGTGACCACGATCACGCTCCCGCTAACCCGCAAAGACTACGACGAATTTTATGTCGGCTTCTCTAATAGCGTCCTATGGCCGATCTTCCATTACCGCCTTGACTTGGCGGCCCACAAGGCATCGTTTCTGACAGGCTACAAGCGCGTAAATTCGAAATTCGCAGACGCCCTTGGCAAGCTACTCAGGCCCGACGACATCATTTGGATACATGATTATCACCTGATCCCACTGGCATCGGAATTACGCCGCCGCGGCCACCGCCAAACCATCGGCTTTTTCCTGCATATCCCGTTCCCATCGAATGAGACGTTTTCGGCGACGCCCGGTTATCACTGGCTGAGCGAAAGCATGATGGACTACGATCTCATTGGCTTTCAAACAACCACCGACGTTGAAAATTTTGTCTACGCGGTAACCAACGAGCGTGATGACATCGCGTTCGACGGCGAGACCCTCGTTCTTGGCAAACGCAAGACACGCGTTGGACGCTTCCCGATCGGTATCGATGTCGATGCCTTCCGCTCGATCGCGCGCAGCCAGTCGGCTGACGAACAGATCTCGTTCCTCCAGCGCCGCACCGTCGCGCGCGACAACATCATTGGCGTTGAACGGCTGGATTACTCGAAAGGGTTGCCCGATCGCTTGCGCGCCTTCCGCCGACTGCTCCAGAAGCACCGCGCGCGCTATGACAAGAAAGTGACACTGATGCAGATCGCGCCGCCGACACGCGAGAGTGTCGAGGCCTACGCGGAAATCCGCGAAGAACTCGAAAAACTTTCGGGCGCTATCAATGGCGAGTTCGCCGACTTTGACTGGACCCCTGTGCGCTATATCCACAGGGCCGTGCCCCGCAATACCCTCGCCGCCCTGTTCCGCGGCAGCCGAGTAGGCCTCGTAACCCCGCTGCGCGATGGCATGAACCTCGTCGCCAAGGAATACGTCGCAGCCCAGGACGACGACGATCCCGGCGTCCTCGTCCTGTCGAAGTTCGCAGGCGCAGCCGAAGAGATGGACGCGGCGCTCATCGTGAACCCGTATGACGTCGACGAAGTCGCCGACTTCATGCATACCGCCCTCAACATGCCCCTCGACGAACGCCGTGAACGCCAGCGAGCATTGCTTTCACGTATCCGCGAAGGCGATGCACGCAAGTGGCAAGCGACGTTCCTCGAAACACTGATAGCAGCCGGGACGGCGCGGCAAAATGAATAGCCGGGCGAAAGGCTGGCGCCTGATTGCTGACGTTGGCGGCACGAATGTCCGTTTTGGTCAGGCCGAGAATGGTCGTGTCCTCCCCACGAGCTGGGGGGTTCCTGTTGAGAATTTTTCCAGCTTCGATAGTGCCGTGGCCAACTACATGGACCGTATCGGCCCGGCTTTGGCAGCCACCTGTTGCGAAGCAGCGATCGCCGCCGCCGGTCCGGTTGGCGGCCCGCAGCGCGACACGATCAATGTGACCAACAACGATTGGAGCGTGTCACCGGATGCGGTCGCCGAAGGCCTGGGCCGCCGCATCCCGGCGCAGATCATCAATGATCTGGAAGCCGTGGCCCACGCCCTTCCCAGCCTCCGCGATACTGATCTGGACGCCATGGACGATGTCTCAGCGCATGGCAACGGCGGATCGGCCGGCGCTCTGCCCACCCGCCGTCTCGCCGTCAATGTCGGCACAGGCTTCGGGTCGGCGCTCCTCATTACCACGCCGACAGCGACCATCTGTTGCCCAGCCGAATCCGGCCATATGCTCCGGCGCCTTGATTCCGGCGACGCCGGTACGGTGGAGGATTATCTTTCCGGCCGTGGCGTCCGTGAACTCGCCGCAAAACAAGCAGCTCCCGGTCACAGTAGCGCGCACTTGCCGATCTCAATCGATGCCGACAGTCCGGAAGCCATCGATGTGCGCAAGGCGTTCGCAACCATGCTGGCCCGCACCGCCGCGAACCTCGTACTGGCGACCTCGGCATGGGACGGCGTCTACCTGTGCGGCAGCGTTGCCACCGCTTGGTTTCAAGTCGGCGATCATGAAGCCTTCCGCCGCTGCTTTAATGGCACCGGCCCCATGGCAGACCGCCTCGCGGCCACGCCGATTGCTCTGATAACGCACGATCTTCCAGCCTTCATTGGGCTCGCCAGGATAGATGTGTGAGTGTGGGACCCTCCCGCCGGACACCACGTCCGCACTCAACGATCGACGCAGCTCTGATTCCGCGCAATATGCTCCCCGCAGCATTCCCCATCCCTGATTTGCTCGTCAGCCTCTTCTGCTAGGCAATTCCGGCCGAAGATGCGAGCATGACATGAAAGTCGTGGCTCGTCGGAAAATGAACGAACAACCAGCGCCGGCATATCTTCCGCTGATCAGGCGGATCGCCATGCTCATTTTCTGCATGCTGGTCCTGACTTTATATTTCACGACGATTTTGGTTGTCTCAGCAATCCTGCCGCAGATCCAAGGCGCCCTCTCGGCCACCGCTGACGAGGTTTCCTGGATCATCACCTTCAACATCCTTGCAATCGCGATCGCGACGCCGATGACGGGCTGGCTCGTCGCACGGTTCGGCCGCAAACGCGTGATGTGCACGTGCATCGCGGGCTTCACGATTGCGACCTTGATGTGCGGGCTCGCCGAGAGCCTCGAGACGCTAATTTTCTGGCGCATCCTGCAAGGCGCGATTGGTGCCCCCACGGTCCCCCTGGTCCAGACCTTTCTCCTCGATAACTGGCCCAAGGAACGCCACCAGATGGTGATGGGCATCAACGGTATGGGCGTCATTCTAGGCCCGATCATCGGCCCGACATTCGCGGGCTACGTCGCCGAGCTCTACGGCTGGCGCTGGGCCTTCCTTATGCTCATACCGGTCGCGCTCAGCGGGCTGATCGGCCTTTTGTACGCTCTGCCGAAAGACGGCCCCACCACCAAGATCCGTTTCGATTGGATCGGTTTTCTTTCGCTGTCGATCGCAATCTGCGGTCTGCAGTACATCTTGGCCCGGGGCACGCGCCTCGACTGGTTCGAATCGAACGAACTCGTCGTGACCGCCATTGTCGCCGCCATATCCTTCTACCTCTTCATTTCGCACAGCCTGACCGCGACCCAACCCTTCCTCAATCTCGGCCTGCTCGCCAACCGCAACCTCTCACTCGGTTTCATACTCGTGCTGATTTTTGGTATGTTGAGCTTTACACCGATGGTCATTCTGCCCTCCCTGCTCCGCCAGCACTTCAATTATCCCGACACCCTCATCGGCCTGCTCGTCGGCAGCCGTGGCATCGGAGGTTTGATTGGCTTCTTCCTGGCAATGTACTCGGATCGCGTCGACGCACGCCTCAGTATGGGCATGGGCTTCTTCCTGCTAACCGTTGCCGGCTACTGGATGATGCACTTCGATCTCAACGTCACGATGCTCGAAATGGCCCTCAACGGTATCCTGCAGGGATTGTGCATTGGCCTGGTGTTCGTGCCGCTCAGCGTTATGGCATTCTCCGACCTCGACCCCAAGTACCGGCCGGAAACCCTCGGTGTCTTTCATTTGCTGCGCAACGTCGGATCGAGCCTCTTCATCTCCATTTCCGTTGCCGAAGTCGTGCGGTCGACCGGCATGAACTATGCCCGGCTCGTCGAATTCATCAATCCGTTCAATCCGGCTCTGACATCACCTTGGGCGGCGGGGGCCTGGGACGCATCTTCGCTCGCGGGGCTCTCGAGCCTGTCGAAAGAGATCAGTCGCCAATCGGCAATGATCGCTTACCTCAATGCGTTCGGCCTGTTCACATTGGTTGCAGCACTCGCGATACCGGTCGCATTATTGACCAGGCCTCCGCCCCGCCGCGTCAAACCGTGACACAGCCGTTGTACTGGCCGGCACACGCCACCTCCGCCCCGAACCGCCCCCCCTGCACCCGTTGCCCGCAGGCGAAACCTGCTCGCTGGTGCGTTTGCTGAACAACTAATTCCAGCAGACTAGGCGCATGGAACCTTGCGTCCTTAGAAACTGTTGAGCTGTTTAGAGAAGTTGCCGAAGAGGAATACATGAAGACGAACCCCGACGAGACAGTGCTTACCACGAAGCAGGCCCGCCAGGGCCGTACGGACGGCCATGTCCGGGCCATTCTGATCGCATCGATGGCGCTCGCGGTTCTCGCAGGACTTGGCTTCGCAATCTGGTACCTCTAGCACCTCCCCTGCTCTAAGATTTGTGGTAGTCGGCTGCGGCTTCACGTGCCGGCAGGTAGAACAGGATAGCGATCGCCGCGAGGCCGGCAAGCACGCCGAAGGCGGTGCGATAAGCGGTCTCTGGTGGCGTGCCGGTCTCCAGTGGAAACAATCCGAGCACCCACCCGAACAGTAGCTGCGATGAGGCGATCGCCGTCATGATGCCCATATTCGTGACGGCAACGCCTCGGCCGACAAGCTCCGGCGGCACGAGGGAGCGTGCGTGCGCGAACGCCAGCATCGGATACATCGTCACAAAGCCAAGTACGGTGAAAATCAGTGTCACCGTAATCACTGACGGGTGTTTCATGGTGGCCAGAGCGACAAGAAGACCAACGACGATCCCGCCGGCCCCTGCAATCGTCAGCCGTATCGACTTGAAAGTTCGGGCGGCAAATCCCAGCGATGAATGTCCGAACACACCGCTGACCGCCATGGCGAGCATCACGCTGCCACGCCCAATGTCGTCGAGACCGTGAACATCACGCAGATAAGGCGCCCCCCACACTCCCATCACCGCCGTCTGCGCTGAAAGCGGAATGCCAACGAAAAGCAACCGCTTCATGCCCGGCTGCGCAATTGTGCGCCGCACGCCGCCAAGGATCTGCAGGAGCGTTTCCGGAACCTTCTCGTCGCCGCCCCGCTTTTCACCAAGGCCGAAGCACACCGACAACAACAAAACGCCAACTCCGCCGGTGAACACCCAAAAACACAGCCTCCAATCGTAATACGTTAGCAGCACAGCAAGCGGAGCGGTCGCGCAAAGTCCGCCAATCGCTGCAAAGCTGTTCAGGAGGCCGGTCTGCGTTACCACCCGCTCAGGCGCCACATGAGCGTTCACGACGAAAAACGCACCACTGAAGATACCGGCGCAGCCAATCCCCATAAGTATGCGCGCAAAAATCAGTTGGCTTGCATCCACTGCCACCGAGAAAAGCGCTGCCCCCAACATCGTGAACAATAGCAGGAACGAGAGAGTGACGCGGGCACCGAAGCGGTCGAGCAGCATGCCGCTGGGAATTTGCATTAGCCCATAGGCAAAGAAGAACGAGCTGGCCACGACCGAGAGTGTCTCGGGCGAAATAGCCATGTCTTCACCGATCGCCGGCGCCATGATGTTGAGGCTGTTGCGCAAGAACAGGTTGGTGAAGCCAAGCATGTAGAGCGTGGCCAGCATTGAAAGCGCCATGGAGCGGCCATAGGGCGCCCCGGCACCGCCTCCTGCATCTTTTGATGTGATATCAGCCAAGAGCTGCTCAGTTCGGCCGAATTACCGCTTTGCCGG
>CAZWCL010000072.1:0-2837 GCA_964632265.1 uncultured Hyphomicrobiaceae bacterium
CCATGCCTCGGGGGATGCGTTGTTCGCAATAACGCGTAATTGGCTTGATTGGGGGCAGCTTTGACATTTATCGGGACCAGACGGCCAAACCGCTCAGCGGTAAGCGCCGTACGAAGCGTGCTGATCGCATCGGCCGCGGGAGTTGCGATCTTCGCGATGACCGCCGAGCGCGTAACCGCTGAAACGCTTCACGGGGCGCTGGCGGCGGCTTACAAGTTCAATCCCGATATCGAAGCCGAGCGGGCGAATCTTCGCGCGACAGATGAAGAAGTTCCACGGGCGAAGTCAGGCTATCGACCGAACCTATCGGCGAGCGCCGATGTTGGTGCGGTCACGACCGATACAGATCCTGGGGCAACGACACGGCGGCATCCCAGGGGCTATCAGCTCGACATCATACAAAATCTGTTTGACGGGTTTCGCACGACGAATGGTGTGAATGCGGCCGAGGCCAATGTGCGGGCCGGACGCGCAACGTTGCATGCGACCGAGCAAACCGTTCTGCTGGATGCCGTGACGGCCTTTATGAATGTGGTGCGCGACCGGGCCATTGTGAGGCTGCGCGAAAACAACGTTCGGGTGCTGTCGCAGAACCTGAAAGCGACAAATGACCGGTTCGCTGCCGGCGAGGTGACGCGGACCGACGTCGCGCAGTCTCGCGCCCGGCGGGCCGGCTCGATCTCGGCGTTGGACCTCGCGCGGGCAAATCTAAAGACATCGCGGGCAAATTACCGCCGGATCGTCGGGAGCCAGCCGAACCGTCTGACGGCGGCCTCAGTACCGAACCGGATGCTGCCGAAGACGCTGGCAGAAGCCGTGCGGCGGGCGACAAATGAACAGCCGACGGTCGTGGCGGCACTCTATCTGGAGCAGGCGGCGCGCTATAACGTGGAACGGGTGTGGGGCGAGTTGTTGCCATCGGTGAATGTCGCTGCAAACTTCCGTAAGCGCTATGATCCATCGCAACAGATCGACTCGCAGGGTACAGCCTCGGTAATTGGGACGTTGAACGTGCCGATTTATACGGGCGGCGAAGTGCGCTCCAGGGTCCGGCAGGCGAAGCATCTGCACGTTCGCCAGATCCAGCTTGTGGCGCAGGCTCGCACGCAAGCGCGGGAGGCGGCAGTTTCGGCGTGGGCCGTGTTGCAGGCGTCGCGGGCGCAGCTCAGATCAGACAACGCGCAGGTTGAGGCGAACCAGATCGCGCTGACCGGGGTGCGTGAAGAAGAAAAGGTCGGCCAGCGTACCTTGCTCGATGTGCTGGACGCAGAGCAGGAATTGCTCGATTCACAGGTGCGGCTGGTGACGACGCAGCGTGATCTCGTGGTGAGTGCCTATTCGTTGATATCGGCGACCGGGCGGTTGACAGCGCGAGAGCTCAGTCTTTCAAAGGTGGTTTACGATCCGGAAGAGCACTACTTCGATGTGCGCCGCAAGTGGTTCGGCATCAGTATTACCCACCAGGATGGTCGGCGTGAACACGTCGATGTCTGGAAGACGCATGGCCAGAAGCGCAGTTACAAATAACTGTCCTCGTGACGAATGATGAAATTGTCGAAAAGGGGCGCTTTGGGCGCCCCTTTTTGTTTTTTTCTGTCGAAATGCCCTGAGTTGGCCATGTCGCCGATCCTAGATCGCGTGATATGTGACGTGAGGAATGAAATGGCCGCGACCTGTCTGCCGGCGCGGATACGCGAGGTTTGTCGAGTGGAGGCATTATGAGCAACGCACCAGACAACGGCGAACAAAGCATGGATGATATCCTGGCCTCGATCCGCAAGATCATCTCGGATGAGCCGGAGCAGGGCGTCGCGACGCAGTCAGCGGCGGCGGTCATTGAGGGCCACCCCGCTGAGACGAAGGGCCAGCCCTCATCGCGGGCAATGGATGACCTGGCGGATATCCTGGAGCCGGCGCCCGAGAAGGCGCCCGGTGGAGTGACAACGCAGCCAGAGACGCAATCCGAGACGCAGTGGCCGTTCCAATCGGCTCCGGATCGTTCGGGGACGACAGCGGGCGCGGGAGATATGCCGGACGGCCGCGAAGCATCGTTGTCGAGCAAACTCGAGCGGCTCAGTCAACAGCAGCCCATGACACCGGCGGCAGCAGCGCCGGTACAGGGATCTAGCCCGGCCGCAGGTGCGACGGCAGTGGACCGGGGCGCGTCGGCGGCGCGTCCAGACAATAACGCCCAAGAAGGCAAATCACAGGCAGCCGGACAGGTCGGCGGAAAAACCACAGAAGAGGCGGGTGGCCAAGCGCCGCCACAGGCCGCGCCTGCGCCCAAGGCACCTGACGCGGAGGGTGTCGGCCCCGACGATCGTGCAGCAGGCGGCGGCGACAACAAGCCGGGGCAAAGCGGTGGCTCCGCGCTCAGTCCGGCGGCCGCCAGCGCGCTGGCCACAGGCTCCGCCGGGGGCGCGCGGGGCGATGCAGCCGCGCCGGCCGCTGGGAACGTGCAACCTGTGGGGACGGCGGTCGATCCAGGAGGTGAAACACTGCCTCAGGCTAGCGGCCAGAAGGCCGCGCAACCCGCGGCCAAGCCAACTGTTGCAGGGCAAGCCGCCCCGGTTGCGGCACCTGCGCAAACCGCACCTCAAGCCCCGCCGGCGCCTCAAGTCCCGCCGGCGCCTCAAGCCCAGCCGGCGCCTCAGGCTCAGCCTGCGCCTCAGGCCCAGCCTGGAGCTCAGGGTAAACCCGCAGGTGCTGTAAAAGACATTGAACAGCCTGGCGCGGCTCAGGCGGGCAAGGCCGCCCCGGCTGCGGCGCAGGCTGCTGCCCAGGGCGCTGCTCTCGACACTACCCGTGAGGCTCCCCGGGGGACAGGCCAGGGGACA
>CAZWCL010000072.1:2937-10727 GCA_964632265.1 uncultured Hyphomicrobiaceae bacterium
GGGGACAGGCCAGGGGACATCCCAGGGCGGGCAGGCCGCTAAGGTCGTCCAGACGACGGTGCCTGCTGCAGACCAGCGGGCGGAGGTGCTGGAAGCATTGATGTTGAAAGCGCTCAGGCCCGCTCTCAATGAGTGGCTCGACAAGAACATGCCGCGGCTGGTGGAAGAACATCTCGCGAAGCAAGCGGCTGGTCACGCGGGCAAGCAGGGGTCTGATTCGTCAAAATAACGGCGCGAGCCGGCGCGGCGATGAGCGTCGCGCTGTCGCGTTTGCCATAAACCGACGGCGCTTTAGAGCGCGCAAGGTCAGCGGCTCACGACGCGGGTTGCCCGTAACCGGGCCGGCCCTATGTTGACAGCCGCGCTCGCACGGGCGTACGACGATCATTCTCCCAAGAAAAGCAGCCTCTGGAACCGCCGTCTCATGCTTGAGAAATCGTATCAGCCGCACGCCGTTGAACCTCGAATAAATGAGGCTTGGGAAGAGGCCGGCGCCTTCCGTTGCGGGCGCGTCGAACGCCAGGATGCCGAGCCGTTCACGATCGTCATTCCGCCGCCGAACGTAACGGGCTCGCTGCATATGGGGCACGCGCTCAACAACACATTGCAGGATGTGCTGAGCCGCTTCGAGAGGATGCGTGGACGGGATGTGCTGTGGCAGCCGGGCATGGATCACGCCGGCATCGCGACGCAGATGGTAGTCGAACGACGGATGATGGAGGCCAACGAGCCGGACCGCCGCGAGATCGGGCGAGAAGCGTTCGTGGACAAGGTATGGTCGTGGAAAGAGGAGTCGGGCGGCGCGATCATCAACCAGCTCAAACGGCTCGGTGCCTCGTGTGATTGGTCACGCGAGCGTTTCACCATGGATGAGGGCCTGAGCCGTGCGGTACTCAAGGTGTTCGTCGACCTCTATGACAAGGGGCTGATCTACAAAGATAAACGGCTCGTCAACTGGGACCCCAAGTTCGAAACGGCGATCTCGGATCTGGAGGTCGAGAATGTCGAAGTCGACGGCCACATGTGGCATTTCAAGTATCCGCTGGCCGGGGGCGAGACCTACGAGTACGTCGAGAAGGACGAGGACGGTAACGTCACGCTGCGCGAGATGCGCGATTACATATCGATTGCAACGACGCGGCCCGAGACGATGCTTGGCGATGGCGCGGTTGCGGTGCATCCGTCCGATGAGCGCTATCAGCCGATTGTCGGCAAGCTGTGCGAGATCCCGGTCGGGCCGAAAGAGCATCGCCGGTTGATTCCGATCATCACGGATGAGTACCCGGATCCCGAATTTGGTTCAGGCGCGGTGAAAATTACCGGGGCGCATGACTTCAACGACTACCAGGTGGCACGCCGCGGCGATATTCCGATGTACCGTCTGATGGACGAGGTTGGTGCGATGCGCGCCGATGGGGCCCCTTATCCGCAAGCCTCGGCGGCTGCGATGGCGCTCGTGGATGAGGACGGCACGCCGGATGCGGGCCTGGTCGACCAGATCAACCTCGTGCCGGACGAGTACCGTGGGCTAGACCGGTTCGAGGCACGTGAAAGGGTCGTGGCCGATATCGATGCCGAAGGGCTGATGATCGCAGTCGAAGACAAGCGGATCATGCAGCCCATGGGCGACCGCTCTGGTGTCGTGATCGAGCCTATGCTGACCGATCAGTGGTATGTCGATGCGCATACGCTGGCGCAGCCGGCAATTGCCGCCGTCCGAGATGGCCGGACGCGGTTCGTGCCCGAGCGCTACGCCAACGACTATTTCCGTTGGCTCGAAGATATCCAGCCGTGGTGTATCTCGCGGCAATTGTGGTGGGGGCACCAGATCCCGGCATGGTACGGGCCGGACGGCGAGATTTTTGTTGCGATGAGTGCGCAGGAGGCTCAGGCGAAGGCCGACGCGCACTACGGCAAGACGGTCGAGTTGTCACGCGACGAAGACGTGCTCGATACGTGGTTTTCCTCGGCTCTGTGGCCGTTTTCGACGCTCGGCTGGCCCGATGATACCGCGGAGGTCCGCCGCTATTATCCGACGAATACACTGGTGACCGGCTTCGATATCATCTTCTTCTGGGTTGCCCGTATGATGATGACCGGCATTCACTTCATGGATGAAGTGCCATTTCGCGACGTCTACATCCACGCCCTCGTTCGCGACGAGAAGGGGCAGAAGATGTCGAAGTCGAAAGGCAACGTCATCGATCCGCTCGATCTCATCGAGCAATATGGCGCTGATGCCTTGCGCTTCACTTTGACGGCGATGGCGGCGCAGGGGCGCGACCTGAAACTCGCGACGGGCCGGGTCGAGGGTTACCGCAACTTCGCAACCAAGATCTGGAATGCGGCGCGGTTTGCCGAAATGAACGAGGCGGCGCTGAGATCCGGGTTCGACCCCGCGGCGAACCGGCAGACGGTCAACCGCTGGATCGCGGGCGAGGTCGAGCGCACGAACGTGGCGATCACCGGGCATCTCGAAGCGTACCGGTTCAACGATGCAGCCAACACGGCATACGACTTCGTTTGGGGCGTGTTCTGTGACTGGTATCTCGAACTGGTCAAGCCGGTACTCAATGGGACGGACCAAGCGGCAATCAGTGAAACGCGATACATGATTGCCTGGACGTTCGACGAGATCCTGAAACTGTTGCATCCGTTCATGCCGTTCCTGACGGAAGAACTCTGGCAGCGGATGGGAGAGAGTGGGACAGGTCGTACGACGCTTCTGGCGCTGACGAGGTGGCCGGCGCACCAGGGGCTCGAGGACGAGGCCGCGGATAGGGAGATCGGCTGGACCATCAAGCTGGTGTCCGGGATTCGGTCGGTGCGCTCGGAAATGAACGTGCCGGCGGGGGCGAAAATCCCGCTCGAACTGGTCGGGGCGTCGGCCTGTGAACGCGCGCGGCTCGAGCGGCACGAAGGAACTGTCAGCCGGCTGGCTCGGCTTTCCGAGATTTCATTCGTCGATGAGGCGTCGAAAGGGGCCGCCGCCATTGTTGCCGACGAAACCACGGCGGCGTTGCCGCTCGAAGGTGTGATCGATTTCGATGCCGAGCGTAAACGGCTCGCGCGGGAGATAGAAAAGGCGTGTTCCGAGATCGCCAAGATCGACAACAAACTCGCCAATCCCAAGTTCGTCGAACGGGCGCCGGTCGAGGTTGTGGAGGAAAACCGTGAGCGGCGCGTTGATTTCGAGGGTCAGGTGGTGCGCTTCGAGGCCGCGCTGAAGCGGCTCGATAGCGCGGGTTGATTTGTCTGTTTGATGGGGTGCAATGGGGCGGGTGAGATTTAGCCTGCTAGCGTTTGAAGCCGTTTAGTCGGGCGAGACGAAGCCGGTTGGGGGCTGCTGGTGGGGCGGCAAAACCATTGAGGCGGCTTAATGGGCGACGATGGCGGGCCGTTGCGGGCGGATTGGCCGCCGGTCGGGACGGCGTGCCGCGCTTGGTCCCTGGTGTGGTCCCTGGCTTAGCCCCTGGGACGGTTCGGATTTCGACGGCGACGAGCTTCCAGACAAAACCGGTCCAGCCGATGTTGCTGAGCTGAAATGTACTCTTGATCAAGCGGTCGGCTTTGTGGCGGTCGCGGATATCAAGGACGAAGCGAAACGGACTGACGAACTCAGCACGGCGGATACGGCGGAGGGCGGCCAGTGTCTCTTGTGGAAGCAGGGCCCTCAACCAGCCGCCGGCATCAGCGCGGGCAAGTTTCAGGCCGCGCTCGCCTTCGCCGGTTGCCGCGACGAGGGCCGGTTTTGCGGTCGTGAGCCGGCGGCCGCCGCGCGTTGCGTGCCAACGCTCTTTGGCATGATAGAGCTTCGATAGGCCCTCCGGCGTGATGTAGTTTTCGATGAAGCGGTCGAGCATCGAGTGGCCGAACAGTGAGCGGATACGCTGCCACCAGGTCGGCCGCACGGTGCGCGCGACGTCGCGCGCGATCGGCAAAAGGTTTGCGTCCCTGGCGATCGACCGGCGCAGGCTGGTGCGCAGGGATGGCCATTCGACCATGCGGGCGACGGTTACGGTGTCACGCCCCTCGACGGCGGACCGCAACTGGTGCGCCGAGACCAATGGAGAGGCCAGGTAGGCAAGCGCTAACAGCGCGCTTGCCCCTATGGCCGGTATGGTCAGCCAATGCCTCAAGATTGTGTTTGATCTCCGGGTTGGAAGTCGCGGTCCGCCAAAGGGCTGCTAATTGAAACAGGCCAGAGACCGGACCAGGACAGGGCTAAAGACCGGACCAATAACATCGACGTGCCTGTGCTGGCGCCATTCTCGCCGGTGCCATTCTCGCCGGTGCCATTCTCGCCGGTGCCATTCTCGCCGGTGATGGCGTGCGCCAGCCCGGTGACGTCTGTTTGTCGATGACTCAGCATTCACCACGGTTTTGCGGCTGGCGTGCGACCAGAATGTGGGCGAATGGGGCTTGTTCGGCGAGATCTGGGAATAGAGATTTTAGCTTGTTCGCTGGCTCGATGGGCTAAGGCGGGTCGCTTTCTGCCGATGTGGCGCGTGGCCCGCCGGCCTTACCCGGGAGGGGTGGACTGATGGCTGCTGGACGCGAGAGTGTTACCCGATGTCCTCAGTTTGGCGATCCGCCGGGTTAGGCGTTCTGCCACTTTCTCTCCTCGGGGCGGTCAGACGAATAACGCTTTCACGTCATGGAATTGCCGTCTGGGGTGAAGATTATGGATGGTGTCGCATAGTAACGTTGACGTCATCTTTGAGGGCGTTTCGGACCGTTTGTGGTAACGGCGACACGAAATCCGCCGATCACGCCACGATTGAGCCATAAAACGCACGGACTTTGGAGGTGTGGCGACGTGACCGGGCGAATTGGGAATTCGAACCGGCGTTGCGACAGGGGGTAGGGCTACCGGCTGGTGCCGAATGCTTCGGCGTGAGGTGCGGGCGGTAGATGATCATTAGGTGGTGGAGCCGGGATGCAAGGCACCGAACGGCGTGGCCAATTGGCCATCTTCCGGGCGGTGGTAGGACACCCGGCATTTTGGGCACAGATGCTGCAGGACAGGTGATCTGAAAGTTGGGGCTGTTGTGGTGTTGCCGGCGATGCCGGTGATTCCGGGGCAGCTTGAACAATGGATCCGACATCTGCCAAACAAACTGCAGCGCGAGGTGTCCGGGGCCCGGTGGCCGGCAAACTCTCTTGAAATGGGGGGCGCCGGGGGCGGGCCTAGAGAGGCATCAAGTTGCGCGGAATGCGGAAATACGCAGCGATCAACGCTCGCAGCCGGAGTTTGGCAAGGCGCCGGCAGCAGGGGATCCCGGACCGGGGTACGGGATTTTGTGAACGTAATTCAGGTTTGACAGGGGCCGGCCAGCGAACTGCGCTGGCGATCGGACTGGGATTGATCGTGGTCGCTGGTGCGCTTTGCCATGGCAGCGCACCTGTGTCAGCGGCCAGCAAGATAGCGTTCACATCGAAAGAACAGGCGTTTGCGCAGGGGCTCAGCGCCTACCGTGCCCAAGCGTACGAAATCGCGGTGCCGGCGCTCAAGTATGCGGCCGAGCGCGGTGTGTTGCGAGCCAAGTATTATCTGGCGCGGGTTTACGGCGACGACAGCAGCGCCCTGACCGATCATGCCCGTTCTTACGGCCTATTGAAAGAAATCGTCTCGCGATACGCGCACGCGGACCCGACCGACTACCGGATCGCGCCCTACGCGGCAAAAGCGTTGACCTCAATGGCGCGCTACGAACGCGACGGGATACGGCAGATCGGCCTCGAAGCGGATACCGGCCGGGCGCTTACGTTGTTCGACCATGCCGCGACACACTTCAATGATCCGGATGCCCAGTTCGAACTCGCGAAGCATTATCTCGCCGGCGACGGGGTGAAAGCGCGCGTACCCTATGCGCTGAATTGGCTGGCGCGGTTAACGCGTCGGGCCCATGCCGGCGCGCAAGCGTTTCTCGCGAATATCTATTGGGATGGCCGTTATATCGTTCGAGATCCGGTGACGGCGTTGGCGCTAGTGACGGTTGCGGTGGATAATTCGCCTCCCGAAGACCGTTTTTGGATTGAAGACCTGCACCAGAACATTTTCTGCGAGTCGGGGCAGGAGACGCGCAACGGCGTCAAGGTACGCATAAAACAATGGCGGCAACGGTTCACGGTCGAGACGCGCAACGTCGGGTTGGTGCCGACGATGCCGGAAACGGCGCTCGGCGAACTCAGCGGGGAGACCCGGCGGATCTGTGCGAACGGAGATATCGTCGGTGACCTCGATGGGGTAGAAAGCAGCCCGCCGGATGCGGCCGGTGAGATTACGACGGCTGGAACGTCGGCTGGCACACCAGTGAAAGGGCCGGAGAATCAATTGCTCGGGAGCGCGGCCGGCGCGGCGACAGGTGTTGCGGCACGACTGAGCCGGGCGCTTGCGGCGGACACCGGCGAGAGCGAAGCAGATGAAGCGCGGCGCGATCGCAACCGGTCACAAGAGGCAAAACAGGAGCGGGAAAGAGCAAGGGGTGCGGCGAACGCCGCTGTTCCAGCACCTAGCGGTGCGCGGGCCCGGCTTAACGGCTTCTCGATGCGCGAGACGGACGCGGCGGAGACGTCCTCGCGAGCGGCTTCCAAGCCTGAGGTCCCGACCTACTCGCGCCGGCCGGAGAGCGGGATTGATGCAGACGAACGGCGGCGGAATGAGCGCCGGCGCCGCCTCAACGGCTTTTCGACCATGCGGGGGTCATCGTCGTTCGGCTTTTCGGTCGCGCCGGAACAATAAAGGGCTCACGGCCCAGTAAGTTCGACGCAGACGGGGACGTGGTCGGACGGCTTTTCCCAGCCGCGAACATGTTTGTCGACCGAACAGGTGCGGAGCAGATCGGTTGCCTGAGGCGACAGCAGGATGTGATCGATGCGGATGCCGTTGTTCTTATTCCAGGCTCCGGCCTGGTAATCCCAAAAGGTGTAGGTTTGAGGTGCCGGGTTGGTCGCGCGGAGGGCATCGACCAGTCCGAGATGCAGGAGCGTATAATAAGCGTCGCGGCTCTCGGGTTGAAATAGGGCGTCACCGAGCCAGCTTTCCGGGTTTTTACAGTCGTCCGGCTGAGGGATGACGTTATAGTCGCCGGCGATCAGAAACGGCTGTTCGATTTTAAGAAGGGCGCGTGCCCGCGCCTCGAGCCGTTTCATCCATGTCAGCTTGTAATTGAATTTCTCGGTGCCGATGGGATTGCCGTTCGGCAGGTAGATGCCGGCGACACGTAACGAGAGGTCACCCTCGTTCACCGTTGCCTCGATATAACGCGCCTGGTCATCGTCGTCATCGCCGGGCAGGCCGCGGACGACATCTTCAAGGGGCAGCTTCGAGAGAAGCGCGACACCGTTGAAACTCTTTTGGCCGTGGACGGCGACGTTGTAGCCGAGATCCTCGAAGACGCCGCTCGGGAAATTCTCGTCGACCGATTTGATTTCCTGAAGGCAGACGACGTCGGGTTCGGCTTCGGCGAGCCATTTCGGGATCAGGTCGATTCGCGCTTTGATGCCGTTGATGTTCCAGGTGGCGATCTTCATGGGGCTGTTTCGGCGCTCCGATGGTTTGCACAGCAGTAGCGTTCGCCTCCAGCATGTCACGACCGGGGCACGAACGGGGCGCGAGTGTACCGGGCGTTGGATTCCGGTCTAGATCATTTCCGGTTTAGTTGCAGACCGTTCGTGACCGGGGCTGTCGCCGGCTAAACGGAAAAAATGATCTACTCCAATAGTGTAGAGCGGGACTACCGACCTCAGTGAAATCGCGAAAGCGATTCCACCAAGGTCGGACCCGC
>CAZWCL010000073.1:0-10673 GCA_964632265.1 uncultured Hyphomicrobiaceae bacterium
CCGATGGCGCCAGCCTGATGGTCGAGATCCTGGGCGACAACGCCCGCAATATCGCGGGTGAGGTTTACGCCGCGCTGGACATGGACTGGGCTAACCTCGTCGGCCAGGTCCGCGCCAGCGCCGCGTGAGAATGCCGTGCCCCGCATGTCCCATGCCGGGCACGACGGTCAAGGCAGGGGCGGCGAACCATACACCTTTTCCGTGCCAATTCGTTGAAGGAGGCCAAGACCAGTCGACTACTGCGAAAGTCGCCGCGATGGCAAAACCGGCTGCAAACCTTAGAGGTGTTGATAAGCAGCCAGCTTACCAGGAATAGCACTCGCTGCTACGCTGCTACGCTGCTGTTCTTTGTTCGACGAGGAAAGGATAGTCGATGTAGCCTGTCTCATCGCCACCGTAGAATTTCTCTCCATTCGGTTCATTGAGCTTTGCACCAAGACGATACCGCTCCGGCAAATCAGGATTGGCAATGAATGGTCGACCGAAGGCGATGGCATCGGCGTGGCTGCTCCTGATTGCTTCCGAGGCACGTTGGGCATCGTATCCACCGTTAGCAATGTAGAACCCCTCGTACTGCTTGCGCAGGCGCGCCATCATCGCAGCATCCTCTGCAGAAGCAACCGTGCCGGGGAACTGTTCGACGACATGGAGGTAGGCCAGCTCGCGCGCTGAAAGCATCCGGTAAACATACGAAAAGAGCGCTTCGGGATCGCTGTCGCTGATGTCGTTGGCTTGACCAAGTGGAGATAATCTCACGCCGATCTGATCCATTGGCCAGATCTCGCTTACGACATCCAACACTTCGTTCAACAGGCGTGCACGGTTCTCGAACGAACCGCCATAGTGGTCGTCACGTCTGTTGGTACCGTCCTGGAGAAATTGGTCAACAAGGTAGCCGTTCGCGGCATGCACCTCGATGCCGTCAAATCCCGCGTTCTTCGCAGCTTGTGCCGCACGTCTGAAATCGTTGATTGTTTCTGCTATGCCATCCAAATCAAGCGCGTCAGGCATAGTCGTGTCCTCGAACCCTTCGGCCGTGAAGACTTGAGCCTTGGCATTGATAGCACTTGGCGCAACGGGACTACGACCTTCCGGCAGAAGAGAACTATGACTGATCCGCCCCACGTGCCAGAGCTGCGAAAAGATTCGACCACCGGACGCGTGAACCGCATCAGTGATGATGCGCCACGATGCGATATGTTTGTCTAGGTAAATGCCGGGCGTGTTCAAATAACCCTTACCCATACCGGACACCTGAGTGGCTTCCGTAATGATAAGTCCGGCCGATGCGCGCTGACCGTAATATGTCTGCGTCATCTCCTGTGGCGTGCCATCAGGCAGCGCACGGTTGCGGGTCAAAGGAGCCATAAGCACCCGGTTCGGCAAACGGTTGGCGCCCATTTGGACGGCGTCAAATAGGGATGATGTATTGGTCATCGGGGAACCTTTCTCTTAACTTGTGTGGATCTGAAGTGGCGTGAGCTAGTGAGGTAAAAGCCAATTGAAGTCATCACGGCGACTAGGTTTCTTGCAGACACCAAGGCTTGGGCTTGCGAGACTCTGTATTTCGAATGTCGAGCAGTTGAATTCGGTCCTGCACTGGCACTGCGGTCTTGATCGACAGGGCGCGTTCGAAGGCGCTTTGCGCTTTGTGAAGTTCACCGTTTCGCAAGTAGAGCTGCGCGAGCTGGCTCCAAGCCAGCGCATCACGTGGCGCCAACTCGATGGCGCGGGCACATGCCGCGATGGCTTTGTTGATATCGTGCAGGGAGACGACGGCTGCCTGCAGGTGAAGAGCCTCGGACGCTAGCTCCGCGCTTTCCTTTTTAGCCTCACGCTCCAAAGCAGATTCTGCGCTCCCTGTTTGTCCGTTGCGCAGGTCGTCCGCGACGCGCTTGGCTTCCCCACCTGCGCTGACAAGGGCGCGGTCTAAGGCCCGAGACACGTCCGTCAGCATATTGGCTTGGATGTAATCCCTTTGACCTTCCGTCAGCCAAGCCGCCTCATCCAAGCGCAGCCGTTCTGCGGCGGTGAGAGATTGTGCAAGTTGATCCGTGAGTGCGTTGGCTACAAACGAGCCGACGCGCTTCAGATCTCCGCGTGTCGCTGCCTCACGGTCTCTGCCTCGCATCAGCCATTGACATGCCACGGCAACGAACGAGATTATTCCCAGAATCGCAGAGAAGGTGTCGATCTGGTCGGCGATGTTCGTTCCTGGAAGCATTCCGATTGTACTCGCTGGGTTCATGTCCCCGCTCCCTTGGTTGAATTGACCAGGCAGAACGCGACGCTGCGCTGATCGTCTTCGGCGCAATTGCAATTGAAAGTGTCAGCTAGGTTCGGCTTGTCCGCGGTCGGGCGACTGACAGAAAATTTTGTCGAGTTCTCTCGTTCACCGAACCGCGGACGCTGCCTCGAGCGTTGCATCACTCCAGTTCAACTAGCTGTTGACTTGGCCAACAGCCACTCGATGCATCGCGGGCCAGTTCTTCTCAGCCTTTGCGAGCGTGCCGGCCTTGTCTTCCTTGTACTTTTGGAAGGCGACCGCGTTCAGAAATACGTAGAGCCTGCCATTGACGATGTCCGCATAACGGTTGCTCGCATCGAGTTTCTTGTTGTTGGCCACGCCAAATGCGCAGAAGCCACCAAACTTTGGTAAATACCGTTGGGGATCAGCGGCGAACCGCGCCTTTGTTTCTTTGGACGAAAAGTAATAGGCGACGCCATCGCGCTCGACAGTAAACTTGGCTTTTCCTGGCACGACTTTCAGACCGGATGCCAGAGCGACCGCATCATCGCCGCGCAGGGCGACACGGGCGCCGCTCAGGGTTGTGCCGGTCGATACGTTGTATTCGTCGGCTGCGAACGCAGCCGGAGTGATTGCGATCGCTGCAAAAAGTGCGGCTGCGGCGGTGAGTGTTTTGACGGTTTTCATTTCGATCTTCCTTTTTCAACAATCGCCTTACAGGCGAGCTTTCAGATTCCGCAGACCAATGGCATGCGGCGCGGGTGCCCCATTTTTAAGGGCGGTTTCGGACCCGGTCGCCGGCTTGCAGCAGGTGCGATCAGGCAGCCGAACTCGTTGGTCGCACCGGAGGCCGGAGCGACGGGCATAAAGGTTTCGTCAAATTGGAACAGCGGCCGGAGCTATGGGTGCGTATCCGACCGAAATGTCTTCCGCGTCACGCTCCGCGCGCGATGCGCTGGACCGCGTCGTCGGTCCACCAGACGGCGTTGGCAATCATGCGGAAATTGATCAGAGCCGCGAGATAGCCGTCACCTTCTGGAACTTTGGCACCTGCGGTCGCATCCCGCACAACGGCAACCTCGAACCCTGTTTCCAAGAGTTCGCGCAAATGGCTTTCAACGCATAGGTTGGCCGACATACCGGCAATGATGACCTTGTCCATGCCGATCTTGCGAAGCTGCAGGACCAAATCGTTCTGCTCCGGCCCATAGACCTTGTGAGGGGAGCACACGATCGTCTTACCGTCCTCGATGTACTTCTTATACTGCGGCATCCAATCTGCGCCTGACCCTTCGAACCCTTCCAGGTTTAACGGATCGGTACGGTCAAACATCTTGATCCCATGCATGACACGCTCGAGGGTCCCCTCAAACTTCCACTTGTGGTCCTGTGGGTAGTAGTAGTGCGGCGACACAACAACCGGCATGTCCGCTGACTTCGCTGCAATGAAAAGCCGCTCAAGATTGTCGACGACGCCATGCTCCGTCACGCTTTCGCCGACGACGCCCCATGAGACGCCTTTCTCATCTAGGAAGTCGATTTGAGGGTCGACGACAACGAGCGCTGTGCGGCTTGGATCGATCTTCATATCCATCTCAGGGAGGCCGGGATTGGCAGGATCGGCATAAGCATCTTTACTCGATGCTGCCGTCGCGGATTGGCTAAGGCCATGTGAGACTGCTGCTGCGCCCGCGAGCCCGGCTGCGCCTGCCGCCAGAAGATTTCTGCGGTTCAGTTTCGATGCTTCGTTGTGATCGTGATTGTAGTTCTCATGTTTGGTCGTTTTCATCGTCTTTCTCCTTTTGCGATGGCCTTTTGGCCCGATGAACTGTGCGGTCGTTGGCCCGCGCAGGCTCCTGCGGTGCCCGCGGGACCGGGCTCCGTTTTTTGCGATCAGTGTTTGTGTTGGTTCTTGCGATCAGAGGCCTAAGTCGGAGAGGCCCGGATGTTCTTCCGGTCGGGGACCGAGAGGCCATCGAAACAGGCGATTACTTTCTGCAATCCGCAAGTCGTTGATTGATGCGCGACGCACGGCCATCAGACCGTCCGGGGCAAACTCCCAATTTTCGTTTCCGTAGGCTCGAAACCACTGTCCGCCGCCATCATGCGCCTCGTATGCAAAGCGCACAGCGATGCGAGCATCGTTGAAGCTCCAAAGTTCCTTGATTAGGCGATACTCGAGTTCCGTCTGCCATTTGCGAGCGAGAAATGCCTCGACTTCAGCGCGCCCAGATAGGAACTCAGATCGGTTGCGCCAGTCTGTGTCCGGAGTATACGCAGCCGCGACCTTGATGGGATCTCGACTGTTCCAGGCGTCTTCAGCGGCGCGGACTTTGGCCTTGGCGGATGCTGCGTCGAACGGGGGAAGTGGCGGACGGCTCATCTCGAACTCCAATATGTACCGATCTGTTCACTAAAGCTGTTTATGTACCGACCAGTACATTACGTCAAGCGAAATCGTCATAAATTATTCCGAGGCAGGGTTGCCCATCCATATATATCGTTGAATTTCATGCCATTTGTTCCCGTAATCTTGCAATTTGAGCCGACTCTCAATATGTACAAATCAGTCCACAAAAGGAGGAAGGATGCGGCCGAGCAAGCGAGATGAACTGGTGCGAAAGGCACTCGTGATTTTTTACCGGCAGGGTTTCCACGCCACGGGCATGGATCGTCTCGTGGCGGAGACCGGGATCTCCAAGACGACCATGTTCAAGCACTTCCGAAGCAAGGAAGAGCTGATCCTTGCGGTGTTGAGGTTGCGCGACGAAGATTTTCGCAATTGGCTTTTCCGCCGGATGGCGGAGGCTGGTGATGCCCGTGCTCAACTCGCGGCGATGTTCGATGCTCTGGCGGAGTGGTTCGCGTCACCGGAGTTTCGATCATGCATGTTTATCAAGGCAGCATCCGAATACCCTGATCCGGATCACCCTATTCATGCTCAGTCGGCAGAGCACAAACGCCTCCTGTTTCGGCAGCTTCAAGCCATTGCGGACGAAGCTGGCGCAGCTGATCCAGCCGCGCTCGCACGCGCACTTTTGCTCTTGAAGGAAGGAGCAATTGTCACAGCGCATTTGGGCCATGAAACTGATCCGGCCGGAGACGCGAAGCAGGTTGCGGAAGCGTTGCTCGCCTCGCTACCTGCTTCTGACTTGTAATTGCGACCCTGTTGGCCCATCTGCAGCTGATCGTAACAATTGCTAGCCGGCAACTGCGCCTCGCTTTTGCACCTCCGCGATCCAGCGCTTTACAACGCTCGACTTGGGATGGCTGGCGCCGGCAAAGTACGTGAATTTCGCAGGTTTAATCCCGACAAAACCGAGTATTTGGTCACGCAACTGGCGCAGCATGGCGTTGCGATAAACCCAACGCATGAACCAGCCTGGCGTATCCGAGGTAACAATGACGCGCCCGGTGCGTCCGGAAAGCATCGGCGTTGGCATACCCATCCAATTCGTCTTGCGCGTATTGAAGGTTCTTCCAGGCAACAGTGCGCGGTCGAATAGCCCTTTTAGTTTGGCCGGCAAGCCGCCCCACCACATCGGGGTAGTTAGCACGACGTGCTCGCTCCACTCGATATCTTGCAGCACCCGTTCCAATTCCGGCTCGAGCGGTTTCAGGTTGTCGTAACCGCCGAAGCCAAAGTCAGCATCGAATTCCAAATCGTGGAGATTGGTGAGCCGAACCTCATGGCCAGCTTCGCGCGCAGCTTGTGCATAGGACTCAGCGAGCGTCCGGTTGAGCGAGTTTTTTGCAGGATGACCGTTCAAGATGAAGATGCGCTTCTGTGTCATGTCGTACTCCATTAATTGACCGCGGTCATTTATTGGATCAAATATTGACCACGGTCAACAATAAAATTGACTGCGGTCACATTTATTTGTACGGTGCGCTCATGGTGAGAGCAGTCCAAAAGAGAACACTTGAAACGCGCGCACGCCTTGTTTCCGCGGCCGAGGAGATCATCGGCGAGGCCGGATTTGAAGCACTGCGTGTTGAAGAGGTTGTCCTGCGCGCAGGGACAGCAAAGGGGACGTTCTTTGCGCACTTCAAGGACAAGGATGCTTTGATGGACCTGATCATCGGAGCGCGGATCGACGCGTTTCTCGACGAACAGGCAGCTCGGGCTGCGCCCAAGTCTGTTCAGAAACTCACTGAGGCACTCATACCACTTTGCGACTTCATGACATGCGAGCGCTACGTGTTTGACGTCATTTTGCGTCATTCTGGAGCTGCCGCAGTGGAAGAGATTGGTCCAATTGCATCGACCTTTGGTCGACAAATCGAAATCTTGGAGGGTTGGCTGTCGAAATCCCGGTTTCGGCAGGATATATCGGCGGAGCTGCAGGCAGAGGGTGTCCATGCCTTCATGTTGCAGGCGATGGCAACGAAGTTTTGTGCGCTTCATAATGCGAACTCGATAGAAGATCGCCTCAAACCCTACCTGAAAGCTTGGCTGACGCCGGGGTCGTAAATGAGCCGAGGTTGGCACCGAGCATCTGCTTGCGTTGCGCTCCGAGCGTTCTGCGCCGCGAATAAGCTACAACGCGGACTTGGCTAAGGATGGCGTGTCAAGCATCAGGGCCATTGTTGGCAATCGAGATGACGATCGCGCGCGAGACGACATATCCCGACGCGGCGCCGAGCCCCTGTATCGCGCGGCCGAGAATAATCATCCAGATCGTGTCCGCCATCGCCGCCAAGGCCAAGCCGACAATTGTCAGCGTGGCACCGAGCAGGAGGGCAGTGCGACGGCCGTTGCGGTCTGAGAATGGGCCAAAAAACAGCTGGCCCGCGGCAAACATGACAGCAAATGCAACGATTGCGAGCTGAACCGTTGCCGGGGTCTTATTATAAAGTTCGCCAAGTGCGGGCATTGCAGGGACGATTAGGCCGGTCGAAACCTCACCGATTGCCGAACACAGTACGAGCGTCGAAAATATCAGCATGCCCGCTTCGCTACGGGAACGGGTTGCAGGCTGGCTGGCAGAGTCTTCGGGCATTGGCTTACATCTGGATGAGTAAGAGGAGCGACCGTTTAGGCATGTCTAGGTAACCAGCAGCACCAGGGCAGTGCAGATCAGGACCGCGTAGGTGACTTTCTTGAAGCAGTCAGCCGGTGCAATCCTGAACAAATACTGCCCCGAAAAAACCCCGAGGGTGAAGATTGGTGCCAGTAGGGCGGCACGCATTGCAATCGTGGCATTGTAGGCACCATGCAGGCTCAGCACGATCAGGTAGACCATGAGGGTGCAACAAATCGCTGCCAGGATGTTCACTCTAATGGCGGCAGGGGCGAGGCTAGAACTATGTAGATATATGGCGGCGAGAGGAAATGCGGGCACACCGAAAAATCCGCTTATCGCACCACTCACCGAGCCGGTAGCCACGCCGACCAGGGTCCGCCTCTTCCCCGAATACCTGTAGTCGAATATCATGACAACGGTTATGAGCAGAATCAGAACGCCCATGCCGCGACGGATGAAGGATGGATCTGCCGATTGCAGGAAAAAGACCCCGAGAGACATAGCTATTACGCTCGATACAGAAACTGGGGCAACCTCTTTCCAGTCAGCTTTGCGCAACGCATCGGGAAACAGTTGCGATTGGCTGACCAGCATGAGAACAACGAGGATACAGAACGCGGTTGCCGGTCCAAACAAAAGTGCAAAGAGTGGGGCCGCGAACAACGCCCCGCCGAAACCAGCATATCCCTGGATAATCCCGCTCGGCAGCGCGATGCACGCGGCGAGCAACAGGTTCAGCGTCCAGACACTGTAGAAAATCTGAAGAAGTGCGTCCGTCATCGTGGCAGACATGCCCGGAAGTAGGACATCGATATCATTCACACTCGGAGCTGATTCCGTCTCCCTGCCGCCTCGCGGGCCGCGGTTCGCCCACCAACGAAACACTCGGCGAGGTTACCACCGGAAATGTAGAGATGGCCAAAGACGCTACCCAATTCACCGGCTGTATAGAGCCCCTCGATCACTTCGCCAAATGGGTTGAGGATGCGTTGGCGAGCGTCGTGCACCGGCCCTCCCTGAGTGTTGCCAATGAGGGGGCGCAACGCGGTGGTATAAAATGGTGGCTTTTGGATAGGAATGAGCGATTCGCGCATGCGGCCGTAGTCACGATCCTCGCCCGCTGCGCAATTGTTATTCCAACACCTAACAGTTTCGAGAAGAGCGTTTGGCGGCGCTCCCATGATGTTTGCAAGCTCCTCTAAAGTTTCAGCACGTTGGATGATGCCAAGATCAACCTCCTGGGCATTGTCCTCGCTCCAAATGAAGGATTGCTCAGGGTCATTGTAGGTCTGCAAGCCCAACTGACCAGCCGCAAGACCATCCGCATCGATCACAAGCCAGGACGGGATGCGCAAATGCGTTTGTGTTATTGGGTCCATCACTTCCATGTCGCGATGTCCGGTATCCTGAAGATACGGTGGATACTCATTCATGAAGCGCCGGCCCCGCGCATCGACGATGATCCACGGCATGCGCTTGCCTTGTGACGCTGTGAAGAACGCTGGCACGTCGTCAGGATCATCCTGCCCGGGAACCCAGTCTGGAAACTTCGTCAGGCGAATGCCATACGGGTAGCCAGGATCTGGATGGCTCATGCCGTACGTGCCGTGGTAGTGCCACATGTGCCAGAGATCCGCGCCAACAGCCTGGGCCATGCGGATACCATCGCCGGTGTTCCCGCTATACGCCTGCGGCATTGCTGGTTTGCCCTGCCAATACTGGGCCTGCATGGCGGCATCAGCTTCAAAGCCACCGCATGCGAGAATGACACCGCCTCGCGTGCGCACGCGTCTGGTCCCTGATGCGTCACGAATGACAACACCAATGACTGCCCCGCTGGCTGATTTGATAAGCCGCTCGGCCGCCGTTGACAGCCGGACCGGGATGCCGCGTGCGTTGACGTTGTGTTCGACCACTGCAAACAATCGCGCGCCACCGCGCAAGCCACGCACATGCGGATATTTTTCATGTAGATCCAAACCCGGATAATCAGCAATCGAAATAAAGCCGAAAGTTTCATAGCCTGAGAACGCATACGTCCCAGCCATCCAGTTGGTGACAGGGTTTGCGCCAGCCGTATGTGCGAGATCTTCGATGACACTTGCGATCGTTGTCATGCCATCGGCGAGTGCGGCCAGCGGTTCATCCGGCGTCGTGCCGGCGTTGGTTTCCTTGAGATAGGCAAGTGCCGCATCACGGTCTCGCGCAATTCGAACGCCGCCTGCAGAACAAATCGAGATGCCGCCAGGAGTCGCATTCTTTTCCAGAAGTAGAATGTCTGCGCCACGATCGTGGGCTTCGATCGCAGCTGCCGCGCCGGCAAAACCGTAACCGACGACAACAATATCAACCGTTTCGTCCCAGCTCTCGTTGCTTGTATTCAACGTCAATTCTCCGATTGCACGTGTCAGATGACAACAATCTCGAGCGCTGCGAGCCGACCCGGCGTGCCTTGGTTATGTGTATTTTAGTTCATTAAGTGAACTTACAAAATTGGTTCACAAAGTAAACCAATTTGCTATTCTTTAGTCATGACCACAGTCAGCTACCAGAAGCATCATTGCCCGATCGCCCAGGCTCTGGCCGAGCTGGGCGATCAATGGACGCTGCTCATTGTCCGTGATGCGCTCCTGGGCGGGCGGAGCCGCTTCAGCGAGATCCAGGAAAGTCTCGGGATCTCGCGAAATCTGCTGACCGTGCGCTTGGGGCAACTCTGCGATGCTGGCATTCTCGAGCGCGTGCAGATTCCGGCTTCAAAGCGTCACGCGTATGTGCCGACGCAAAAGTGTCGGGATCTTCGCGTCGTCATTCTCGCGATGTTAAAGTGGGCCGAAAAATGGGCAACCGATCCGCACATCCATCGGCTCGAAGTGCTCGAAAAAGGTACTGGTCGCCCAGTTGCCGTGGAATTTTTCCAAACAGAGGACAGCAGGATCGTCGAACCAGACGACATCGAGGTCGTGCACCATAGAGATCAAATACCGGAACAGGATGAGAGGACCCGATGTTAGTCATTAACACTCGTTTCCCATAAGGATATTTGGAACGTGCACACAACAGACCACAGCCTTCTATCGTCTTGGTCACTTGCATCGAGATCCGCCCAGCACAAATGGATCCCAGTCGTGCTGGGTATTCTTATTTTCCTTACGTCAGATGCTCGCAATACCCGAGCGAATGGCAACGAAGTTTTGTGCGCTTCACAATGCGAACTCGATTGAAGATCGCCTAAAACCCTACCTGAAAGCTTGGCTGACGCCTGGATCGTAAATGGGAGGGGCGTGCCTGTCAGGCATCAGGACGATTGTTGGCAATCGAGATAACGATCGCACCGATCCGCTCTTCAGATTCGACCAGGCGATGCGCATCCGCTGCTTTGTCCATTGGAAGAACGCGGT